>NZ_JBHSHJ010000006.1:0-200514 GCF_042652905.1 Giesbergeria sinuosa
CTCAGTAGCGGTGGCTTTGACCGCAGCATCTTTGGAAGCATGCAGACGGTTGCTGAAACTTTAGAGATACATCTAACCTATCGCTCAAGCGGACAGCTTACAGCTGCCGCTTACCTTAGTTCGTTAGGCAGTGAACCTCACCAGATTGCTCATAACATCTAACTTGAGAAAGAAAAAGTGAAAACGCAAATTGAGAGAATAAAAGAATTGGCATCGACTACTACGTCAGTAGTTAATAAAAATTTTTCAACAGTACAAGATACCGCTAATAGGATAAGTGCCACTACATTAGCCGCTGGAAAATCAGCCCAACAATCGATTAAAGAAATTGTTGAGCATGAAAACACAAAGGCAGCTGTGATCAAGGCCAAGGGGCTTGCTACATCTTCAACGAATGAAGCAAAAAAAACTTACAGCTAGTGTCATGGATAAAGTTAAAGAGGCTAATGAAAATCATAAGGAAATAGCGGACAAAGTAGAGACGGTTTCTATGGGGTTAGGCATTACTTCTGGCGTTGCAGCTGCTGGTGCAGCACTGGCTGCACCAACTGGATTAAGTGCATTAAGCGTTGCTGTCGGATTAACTAGTGCTCCTCTTATAGTAACCGCCGCTCCTGTCATAGCTGTTGCGTCTACTGTCGTTGGTGTTGTTTCTGGGGGCGCATACTTTTATTCCAAGTGGAAAACAAAGAAAATTGAAGATGCCTCAGATGGTAAGTAAATGCCTAACCCATCGCTGAAGCGGACAGATTCCAGCTGCCGCTTGCCTTATTTCGTTAGCGGTATTGATATGGCGACTTGGAAAAAGGTTGTTTTAGGGCTGTTAACTATTGCAATTGTCACGATTGGTGGCTGTATCGTATGACTCCATTAATCTTTTTCTGTCATGTGTGCAACAACCGTAATTGATCAAGCAGCATCACCAAGTGGGAAACTTGAAGCTGTCGTATTTCAGATCGACTGTGGTGCTACCACTGATTTCAGTAGCCAAGTGGCGATTGTTCTGGGGAATGAGAACATTTTGGAGAAAGACGACGCACTACCCAAAAGCTTTTTTGCTGCGAATAGCGATCATGGCAGGAATCCCGAGGGCAAGGCATGTGTGCCAGAGCTTCGACTGAATTGGTTGTTTGACAGCAACTTAGAAATACAATACCATGAGTTCTCTCGCATCATACGTGCAGAAAGATCCCCAAAAGGTGTCGCTGTTGATTACCGCTCATTCCGCACAAGTACATACTTTTTAACGTAGAAGTAACCGGCGCTGCGCGGCTTCATCGCGCAGCGTCCAGCGTCCGAAGGGAGCGAGGTTGACTCCTAGGTTAGCAGTTTTTATCGAGCTTACTGAGCAGGAAGCCTGCAATGGTACCAACCATCTCAATGGCTGCCGTAGCTTCTGTGTTTGTAATCGAAGACAACCATGGACGACCATGCCCAGTACCTTCTTTTTTTCGGAGACGATTTGTAGCGCAAGCCGTTTGAAACATTGCGCGTTCAAGTGCTTTGGTTGGAGACTCGCTCGGTTGTGCTGCCTGCTCAGGAACAGTAAGCCCGAGCGCCATGTAGGTTTGCCCAAGTAAACCTTGAAAGTTGGCTCCGCTTGAATATAACCCCCATTTAGTCTGAAGGATGTGTGCAGCCGTTGCCTCAAGAAGGTCTTTGCCAGTACCGGAGAGTAGTGCTGCGTTTTGGGCACCTTTTTGAGCACGGCGAGCATATGTCTGAAGCGCTAGGGTTAACTCCCGGCCTTTTAGGCTTTCCAGAACTTTTGGCCGAATGTCACCATCTTTAGAGAGTTCATAACCCTCGGCATCAAAAGTAAAAATGGCATTGAGAATAGCCTCTGAACCTACAAAGTTAGCTGACTGTTCTCGAAATCCACCTGATGCTCGAACCTTGGATAGGAGTTGTTCAATGAGTTTTGAACCAGCATTGGGATTGTTGTCGATTGCCCATGACAGGATTGCTGTAACTCTCTTTGCTTTCCCAATTACTTGACCTTGAGCTTTGGGATCTGCCGAAGTTAAGCCGGTTCGTCCAACGTAAAACTCAATATCGAAGTGAGATGGCTCGCGATATTCTCCATTGGATTTCGAATCGTCTACGAGTTGTGCTAACGCAGCGATTATGGTGTCGGTAATTGGTAGTGTCATATTCTTGAGCCGCTAACTGCTTGGCCCCGACCGCCGTTGAGTCGAATGCCTTCGCATACCCGACGTCCAGCAGTCCGATCAGGGCCAACATCTATTGCCATGGACTCGCTTTGCAGAGTGCAGCTCAATCCCCTTCAAGCAAACTCTTCCGCATGGCCTTGTAATCGCCTTGCGGATCAAGGCGAACCGCGTCGGGCATGGCCCAAGTGGTCGGCACCTTGAGATGCTCTGCCACAGGGGGCGAACCCAGCGCGACTGAGCTCCCCCAAAGTGCAGCCACGCAGACTGACACCGACAGTTGCGAGTGCAAGCGCCACACGCAAGAACGAGTCTTTGTCAACGTCATAGGACGATGCGAGAGTCGGATAAGTTGTACGGTACAGCGAGAGCATCAATGCCAACTCAGGACGCAAAGATTTTTTGTGTCCCGTCTGACGCTCCAGTTCCAGCCCTTGCAATGACCAGAGCGGTAATCGCACAAAAACATCCGGAAACACCCGATGCAGTGCGTGACGCAAGTCATCGGCGCTACGTCTTTGCAGACGCAGGGCCATAGCGCGGCGCTCGGCCTCAATCAGCAGCAAATACCACACCTGCGCGTGCAAGCTCTGGTCTGATGGATAGGTACGCAGCAGTTCCAACGCTCGGCGCACCGTTGACGGCAAATCGCGTGAGGTCACTCTTTCCATCTCGACCTGTGCCTCGGAAAGATATGCGCCTTGCAACTTGCGAAGTTGTGGACGCAGGACGTAGCCCTTCAGTCCCTTCTTGGCGCGCGCTGTAACTGATTCGGCGTCGCCCTGTTCACCATGCGACTCGCCAAGGTCGTCCAGTTGCTCGTCGCGCTCGCCCGTTTCGCCCAACATGTCGGCGGCCACACCCAAAACATCAGCTACCATCCAGCCCACGTGCCACAGATCTGTACGCGCCTTGGGCACCATCACAGATGCGACCCGATCATCCTGGTCGTGGTACCAAGCGCTTGCGCCTAGCAACTTTCTAGGAACGCCATCAACAAGCAGATGCAAAGTGAATGTGAAGCTTTCCCCTGACTGAACAGCTGTGGTCTGAAGGGGACGTAGGCATCCTTGCTATCCTGTCCGGTCACGTATTGATGAATAGCCAGCAGGGCGTAGAACAGGCGCACCGCTCTTTGGGTGACGGGTTGGTTCACCTCAGTCGTACCCAGTGCGCAAAGATCGCTCCAGCGTTGCGTATTTTCGCTTACGTCGACGACAAGCCTAACTGCGTCGGACGCGCTTTCCACAAAGCGTAGCACATGCACACGCGGCCCAATAGCACGACACTGGTCAGTCAGGCACGCCATGAACGCGCGCTAGCATTAGCCAAACGGCCGGAATATGCCCTGATCTGATGGGGTCTTGTCGCCTTCCGAGACATCCATATCAACCTCTGATAGCCGAAGCTCAAGGTCTCGGGCTCGTCCCGCTCGATGTCGGGCTCATTGAGTAAGTCAAACGGCCCGGTTACCTCCACCGCTTGCCGAGAAGCGTACCAACGCACTGCGGGAATACCAGACGAAAAGACATTGCCGCTGGCACCTAGTCGGTCATGCCACTGTGTGAGCAATTCGTTGAGCAGGATTTGGTGTACATGCAGATCGGCTGGATGCGGCATGACCTTAAGACGCGGATCTCCTAATACCTTCGGATCAGCCGTGAGCTTGCGAGGAAGATGCACGGCATGGAGTGGTGCGGCTTGGCGTCATGGCTTCGCATCGGCGATAGTGGATCGGAGCCGCGCGAAGGTCGTCTGATCGAACAATCGCTCGTTGCCGCTCAAGGTTTGCCACGCCTCCTCATCGGAGGGCAGTTCACCCCGGTGCGAGCCATGGTAAGCCAAGGCGCGCGCCAATACAGCGCGCGGATTGCCTTCATCGAGATACATGCTGCGGCTGCTGGGACGCGCACTCCCGCCAAGGTCACCCATCACGGCGTGTAGCTCTTGCGCCCAAACCAAAAGGCTTTCTTTGAGGCGTTCCGCAACACTTTCTGGTGAGCGACAGCCGTGCAGTTTGCTGACGGTCAGACCTATCCGGAACAAGGCTCGCTCGCGTGCGAGCGACGCCAGCTGACTCCAGCGTGGCATATAAAGCTGCGATGCATCTTGGCTCCCTAAGGCTGATGCAAGCAGAACCACCTCAGCAGGCAGGTTGTAGCGCTTCAACCAAGCAGCAGCCTCGTCCGGCGTGCTCAAGCCACGCAGACAGGAATCAGGATCCTTGCCCAATACGGGTTCAGTACGCCAGGGCATGCCCACCCACCGTATGTCCACACCAGTGAGCCCCAGCAATCCGCGCGCCAAACGGTCTGCGCCGCCAAAACCGGCGGGGTCGTTGTCGATAAAGATGCAGTACGTGAGGGGAGTCGTTCCTGGCATCTTCTGTGACAGATTCGTCAGTCGCTCGAACTGCCCCTTGCCGAGGCTGATACCCATCAGCGCCACAGCCGGTTGTCCTAGGGATTGCAGTCGTAGCGCATCCAGGAAGCCCTCCACCAGATAGAGTCTTGCTGGCTCGTTGTTCTTCAACGCCTGAGTAACAGCCCTGAATACTTCGGGCTCGTTGAAAAGGTACTCTGACTTCTCAAAGCCCGGCGTGAGTAGGTATTTGGCCATGCCCTCGGGTGGAGCACTTTGCAAGCCGTGTCCAGCCAATCCGACCACCTCAATCCGCTTAGCTTCACCACTGCGGATCGGAATGACGACTCGGCTGTCATGAAAGCAGTCCTGGAACTGGTCGAGCAGGTTCAGCTTGCCTTGCCCGGTCGCGGAGTAAGACCGCAGACGCTTGATCAGACCCAGACTTTCAAATTCGTCAATCAGCTCGGCGCGCTCGCCTACGGGCTCTGCTTGTAAACTCTCGACCAACACGCCTCGGGTAATGCAGCGTAGGCCCTTGGCCATGCAAAAATGCGGGATCGAAACCGCGCTCGTCGCACCAGCTCCGGAACTGTTCTACGTCGTGCCGCGCGTCAAAAATTCGTTGTGCAAACTCCTGAGCCGTTTCGCTTCCAGCGGTGCGTCTGACCCGCCGCGATATCTGGTTACGTATGGGCCTGATGCTGAACTGTCGGGCTAGTCACTGAACGGTCGGCAGAAATTCCAGTCCTTCAACCTGCTTGACCAAGTCAATGGCGCTGCCATGGGTACCGCAGGCAAAGCAGTGGTAGTGCGCCGGGGAACTACCGTCTGCTGGATAGAGACGGTCGGGTATCTTTGTGAAATGGGCTGAGTCCCCGAGTTGTTCGGCCGCGTCGCTTGGTCTCGATCCCGGGTCGTGTAACTAAGTCTTCGAGCGAAGCTTTTGTTAGCAAATCGCCAATATCGTATCGATCCACATGCCCTCCGTACCTTTAGATACATTGGACAAGCTTATTAGGCACATATCACTGAATCGCCTCGAAGACTTTTACGGCCCGCTCTTACTCGCAGCGGTCATTTGTCGGTGGCCGGTCGATCGGCAGCTCACAGCCTCAAGTTGCCCTTTGAGATAGGCGACAGTTTTTATTGATTCAGCGGCCAAGGTCGGGCTTCTCTTCCCGTCAAACCAAGCTCTGTTAGCTCATAAGCTGGAACCAAGGTCTAGCTAGGTGGGAGAAATTGGCGCTTACTGCGCTCGCGCATATCTAACCCCAGCCAACACGAGTCAGTCAAGGTTGGAAACTGCGTCCAAACTGCTTTCAGATAGTCCTCGATATCGACCGCAGGCAACACATGGGCGCGACCACTATCCGAGCATTTTTTGAGGATTTGAACAATGTGAACGCTTGTAATCTGAACTGATGCTGAATATCCTTCTTACCTGTCGAAGCATTTTGGATGCATCCCTTGGCTGCGGGTGTTTCTAGGCGCTACAGGCCTGCATTTTTTGAGAGCTGGGGGCGCTGGATGGGCTTTTTGGGCCCTTTGTCCAGCTCTGCCGCTTCTTGGAAGGTGTAAAACCTTGCCGAGTAGATGGGTAGATGACTAATAAGCAATTTTTAACCGCAACATCTATTTTCCTTAAAGGCTTCAAGGAGCCTTATCTGCGCGCCAACGAACGGCCGTTCATTAAGTTGTTGAACTGGTACACGGGCATCGGCAAGACATACAACGCTGCGGCCTTCGGCATTGAGCTGTTCCTGAAGTGTGATGTTATCCCCGTCTTTATTGCACCGTTGCAATCCTTAGTGACTCAATTCAGTAGTGAGGTGCTCAAACATCAAGAGAATCGGAGCTACGCCGACGAGCTTGAGGAGGCGATCCGAGATCACGGCGCCGGCATTCCGATCTACCGGCTGTATTCCCGCGACTACCACGTCAACGACCGTACTTTCTTTAGTGCCTGCCTTGCGTTGGTGAAGTGGTTGGAGCGTCACCCCTACGTTGTCAATCAGATGGAGCGATCGCCCAAGCATGAGGGCAGTGATAAGAGTGTCCGTGCGCGCATTCAAGAGCTGCGCGTAAAAGCCGCCTCTTGTGAGCAGTCCAATTTTCTTGGAATGTCAACTGCAGACGAGAGCTACGAGGATGCTCGTGCAGCATATATCAAGTCTGCGCAACAGGCTCGTAGCTTGGCGGATCGGTTTGTATGGAAGCTTATTCAGCTGGATGTTCAGAGTAGGCCCGCCAAGCGCGATGAAGATCGCTATATGCAAGCCCCAGAGATCGCTGAACTGGTTTACCGACTCCACCCGCTGCAGGCGTTCCTTGATACTCCCGGCATCATCGTAAGCACAGCTTCCAAAGCGCAGGTGGCGCACAAAGTATTCACCGTTGATGGCAAGGGCGGCTTTCGGCAACGCGACTGGGAAAATCTTCCTCAATTCTTGGAGGAGTTGAACCAGAATGACAGTACTTTGGGACGGCTGGTGTCGAGACGGCCTGATTCTGCAAGGGTGATCACATTTGTCGACGAGGAAGAGGACTCCTATTGGTACCTTTTCGATCAGCGCAAATCGGTGGTTAACTCTGGAGGCCGCAACGATCTGAACCTTGTCATCTCGGAATTTTTTCAGTACTTTGACTTGAAGTGGCCTATGGCCTTCGAGCGTCTGGAGCGAGATGGTCCTCGCCGTGGTTTGGCCAAGAAAGTGTACGAACACCTCGAGGAATTCGCGGCTATCAGCAAGTCTGTCGAAGACGAATTCCGGTTGGAGGTTGAGCGTACACGTGCGTCTTTCATCGCACCGGCGCGAAAGGTGGCGATCCTGCGCGAAAAGCTCGAAAAGCAGTTCCCGAAGACTGTCCAGTGGTTCAACGATGCCGAGCTGTTGGCTGTCCTCACGCAATTGCACGAACGCAACGATGCGCACGCGGGCTTCAAACGTTTTCGTCAGAAGGCCCGGGTACTGGCAAGCATCCGCTCCTACGTTGAGCAAATCGCGCCGCGCGACCAAGGAACCACTTACGACGTATTCGTCAAAATTCACGACTTGGTGGCAAACAAGAAATTCTTCACTATGAGCCGTTCCACCTACGGTGAGGTGTTGGATCAACCTGGCCAGACTTTTTTCACCGAATCGGCCAGCGTGATGGACACCGAATTCTTGCGACAGGTCCAGCTCACGAAGGACACTGCGGAACAGACTATCCGCTTGCAGTATCACGACGGAAAAACGCCTGATGGTGCATACACCCTCTACGATTACCTGCGTCTGGTAGTGTTCATGGCCCGGGTGCTGGCCGTGACCAGTGGCGAAGAGGCCATAGAGATGTCCAAGGTCGACCAAAAGAGGTACCCGAGCCTGGACGAATTCCGCTCCGATGTTCGTCGCCTGTTCAACGGCCAGACCACTTCCGAGGGGCTTGAGACGGAAGTGAGCGATAAAGAGCTACTCACGGACTCCTTCCTCTTTGAGCATACCAAGTCAGTGGTGACGTTGGAGGAAAGTCGCAACCAGGCCGAGGAGTACAACAAGGAGGCCGATGTTTGCCTCACATTGACCATCACGTCACTGCGTGCTACCCCTGAAGAGGACATTGTTCGGGCACTGGGTCGTACCAACGGTGTGTATCTGATGAGCGCCACGGGTGGACTCGATTCCGCGTCTTCGGGTGCGTTCAACACGAAGCATCTGCGCCGTTATCTGGAAGAACGCGGCGGGCTCTTCTCGCAGATGAGCGACGATGAACTAGCAGTGGTTGGAGCCAAGGCTGTTGAGTTTCTGAACAAACGGGATCGGGAGGTAGTTATCCTGAACGATGATGAACCGGCGTCTACTTTTGAAGTGTCGACTGCCTTCAAGGGGCTGTACCAGCAGTTCGACGAGGCGCGCCCCAAGAAGGGCGATTTCGGTTATGCGCAACTCAACCGACACAAGCGCCACGAACTGCAAGGGCTGGTGGCCAGCTTGGACAAGCTAATGGCAACCAGCATTCGCTCTGGCTTGGTGCTGTGCCAGACGACTGAGCATGTGAAGAAGTGTCTGCAGCGGATGGCGAATTCATCGCTGGGCTTGGTTGAGCACATGGACAACACCGGCGACCACTTCATCATTAAGCCGGGAGCGATGCCCACATACAACGGTTATAGCCAAAAGGAGGATATCCACATCGTCTTGTACTCTGCCGAACGCTTTCGCAAAAAGGATCGCTCCAAGACCGGCGCAGTTGATCTGGAAGACGATAAGGGTCAGTTCAGCAAAGAGCTGGAGGATGCCCTCGACATCAGTCGGAAAAAAATCCTGCTCTGGAGCGCCTATGCATCGGCGTCCCGCGGCATCAACTTTCTGACGAAGCAACACGGAACAGAACGTGATTTTGAGCTGTTCTGCCTGTTGAACGATCCCTACTACACCCGGCACACTCGACCAAGCGCCAGCGGTTTTTCCATGGAAATGTTCCAAAGCTTCGCCCAAGTGCTTAGGGATGAGCCCGGATGGGCAGCCATGTCTAAAGGCGAGCTACTGTTCGAGTACTCCCGCAACCGGTGGAAGCGCCTGCGCAAGGAACATGTCATCGACATTACCCGGACCGTATTTCAAGCTTTAGGCCGCGGCGAGCGTCGACCTTCTGTCCAGATGCCAAAGCAACACCTGTACATCAGCTCGGAAGCTGCACGCATGGTGCACCTAGGGTTGCGACATGCGCCAGAGTTGCGCAAACGCGCTTCACCAGCGCAGCGAGCTGTGCTAGCGCAACTGTCGCTCCACCATCAGAAAACTCACGTATTTGAGATGCCCGAAGAGCGAGAGCAGCACCACGTCCAGAGCCTGGAAAAGGCGATAGCCTTCCGGGAGTTCACTGGCTCAATGCCGGGTCGCTTCCGCACAGACGAGAGTACCCGTCGTATGTGGGAGTTGCTTTTTCGGTCGACGATGTTCACTGACCCGGTGAAATACATGGATGACCTGCGCGCTGCTGGTGTCCCAGATGCGTATCTGAACGGTTGCTTCGTTGAGGTGCCGATGGGTGCGGACGTCTATACGTTGCAATTCACTATGGCTATTAGGAGTGACCTGGTTGTTACCGATGCCGAGGACGGTACGGAAGCGTACGACTGGACCAGTATGGTGGTGCCTGAGAGCCTCATTTCGCGCCTAACCGAAAGTACGCGAAAGCTCCTGAAAGAGTGGCGTGGTTTCCGTCTTCCGGACAGGACCAAGCGGTTGCTGCCTCAGCCTTGGTTCGTGACTGAAATCATGAAGGGATACATCGCGGAGCTCGAATTCGAGCAGTACGTCGGCGATCAGTTCGCTGTCTGGGCCCATGAGCTACCCTTAGAGGGTGGGCCTGTCACGTATGTAAAGCCAGAGATGCACCCGTTGTATGCCGAGCTCTACCAGCTCTACGACTATTATTTGCAGCCGGAGCCTGACGTGTGGGTAGCCGTTGATCTCAAGAACTGGACGCGCAACACAGACAGCCTAAAAAAGGACCAGTTGCTGAAACAAGCACAGACCAAACATGCCAAGCTCCAAGCCCTGCTGCCAGGCGTTAACGTGCATGCACTGTACGTTAACCTGCAGGGTGCACACAAGTTTGGAGGCATCCTTCCGGCCAAAGGCACGATTCGCTTCATGTCCATGTACGTAAGAAACACTGGTGATCCAGGGTGGATGCCCAACGCAAACCTACGCGACGCCATTTTGGGGAAGTAATGCCCATTCAAACGCTGGATCCTCAATCCTCCGCACATGCCCGGTTGAATGCGCTGCGCTTCGATGTACCTGTGGCTGAAGCGGCACAGCTTCTCGCTAAATGGCAAGCTGGCCGGCACAGTCTTTTGGTGCCCATCCCTATCCAGATACCTACCTCTGAGGAAGAGGCATCGCGGGGGGCTGCTTACTTCCACGATCAGGCCAAACTGGTGCGAGCCGCGATTGCGCGTGAACTGGGGCTGGAAGGGGAAGTGGCTTCTAAGCTGTCGTTCATGATGGTGGGCAAGGACGCTTGGTATCTCGGCACTCGGCCGAAGCTGGATCTCCAGTCAATGCAGGCAGCCGTCGCTGTTCACCCTGCGAAGTTCATTGGGTTGATGTTGCTCAAGGAGCTGATTGAGTCCGCTGCCTTCGAGGAGGACACTTTCGTGCGCGGCGGCTTTGGCCCGAGTGTCTACCTAGGGAGTACCAGCCAAGCCTCGAAGAAATACCTCCAGCTTGCTGAGGCTAAGTTCGACGTCAACGTAAAGCACGGACTTCTGCTGTGCGATGTGAAGTCAAAGAGGTTTGTTCGCAAGGCTTGGGCGGACGAGCGATCTGCCGCTACGCGCCTAGCCTCAGCAGGCGAGGGCTACTTGGTTGGGATTACACGCATGGTTCCTGACGATTTCTTTGAGATAGATGCGCGAAAAACCCCGATGGAAGGGCTGCGCCTAGACCGCGAAAAAGTCCGTCGCACGCGCTTGTATTACCTGAACCTGCTCACGGAATTCGCCATTGACCTTTTCACCCGGGCCAAGGTGCCCTTCACCCGTGAGACTTTTGTAGCTACGCATTGCATAGACGATGCGTACATTCCATTAGAGTCGCTGGCTAACCTGCAGCGGCCGTTAGTGGTGGTCAACACGACAACCGAGTCAATGACTCCTGATGCTCTCGCGCCGCTGGCTAGGTTTCCAGATTACCTGCCTGAGTACCACGTGGCTGGGAACAAAAAGATCCATTTCCCCGCCCCGAACGTGCGTGTTGCCGACGGTGTCCCGGAGCAACTCAACCCGGAGTTGAACTATTTGTTCCTGAGCGCCGCCGAAGGGGACGATTCGGGAAGCATCCGGCTTGCCAAAGGCGCCGCAGACAGCGATTTCCGCACGGTGCGGCCTGAGATGGCCTACGCAGCCCTTGCAAAGGGGGACGGGCGGGCCGATCCATATACGGAGGCTAAGTTTCGCAACCTCCTATCCCGAGAGACCATCGAGGTTGCCACTCAGGGATTAGACAAAACGCCTAATGCATTTGCGGAGCTACGTCCTGGTAAGACCGTAGACTCCAGTGCGAGGCAGTTGCAAGAGGCGCTGAAACGATGCTTCGTCGAGCTTTCTCTGAAGGAAGTCCTTCTTGGCAAGAAGCCGATTTTGGTGCCCTCCATGCCAGCGGATGCTCCGCGACAGTTGACGCTTTTGGCCACGCGGCGCATTCGTATGCCCGGCCGCCAATACCCCGAACAAATGGTGGCGGCAGTCGACGTGATGATCCGAAACCACAGCTTGTCTGTCACGCGCGTCCGCCGGACACCTTGGGGTAAGGCAGGAGCTGTCCTTCGGTTCGTTGCGGAATTCCCGTTCCTTCAGGAAACGGCCAAAGAGGGCATCAGGAATGGTCAATTCTGGGCCATAGACGCCAAAACCCAAGAGCGGCTTACCGTTTGGGCTGGCGCTTTTGTTCCCAAGATCATTTTGAATGATTCGTATCAATCCATTGAAGTCGCCATTGCTGCGCAGGATGAGTATCGCGCAACACAGATAGAAGAGGGCCGCAGAGGAAAGCTGCTCTCCAAAAGTCGCGACTTCAACCTGCTGCCGTACTACATATCGATGTTCAAGCCCGGACAAGGCCATCATGGCGAGCGCATTGGTCTGAAGATAGCAGTGCAGGACTGTGGGACTTGGTTGAGAATCTTCGTGCCCCCTGAGGGTGGGATCAACGGTTCGGGCGACTCCCTTTCAGGTATGCGCGATGTTATGCACTATGGTTCTGATGGGGCTACCAGCCTGGCTGGTTTGTTGGATCTTCCGTTGGTGCGGCTGTATCTGCATACCATGACGAACGGGGTTCTGGTAGGTGGCGATAACTCGAAGATGAGCGTGCTAGAGAAGCTTGCTCGTCTTGCCTTGGAAAACTGAGAGAACAGCGTGGCATCGGATATTTTCTGCCACCTTTTCGATTAACCTAATTTGCCTTCACAGCTTGATGAGTGGCGGTTTCCAGCATGGGGCAGAGAAGTTACTGTGGCCAGGACTGAGGCTCGTCCCTTAGGTGTCAGCGCCTGTCATCGGACATATCTTAAACTGCCGCTGCGCTATCTGTGCCGGCGAATTTGCTTGTGACTTACACCCGTTGAGGTGGGCACCAGCGTTCAACGCCACGCTGCATAGCTGTCATCTCGATGGCATCACTCAAACGCGCGGACAATGTAGTTCACCATGAACCATGGTGCCCAAGCCGTTCACCCAAAAGGTGTTCGGCTTGCTGATCGGATGCAAGAGGTAGACGATCTCGTAGCACTTCCTAACCTAGGATGAGAATGGGCTGACGTTCCCACAACAATTCTCTGGCAGTGGGGGCGTCGAACTTATTGGGATTCACCCGTGGATTTGTAGGCACCAAATTCCACAGATCGTTGTTCTCCCACAGCGAGGACAGGATGACATGATGGACGGCAAAGCCTTCGCTCAATCACTTACCAGACTCTGCACATTCATGCCACCGAACGGCCTGGAATGCTTGGCGGGCGTGCAAGGTTGCACGTTCGGCCTCCAGCTGCATCAGTAACAGTGGAAGAACCTTTGCGCAGGAAACTCCTTGACGATAGGAAAATCTCCCTGTCGATTCTGCCCATCAAACAATGACCGAGTTCCAAATCCAGTGCCCGAGGAGGCTGAACTCCTGCCACAAGTCGGAGGACATTTGTACCCGACGGGTGGCGGTGTCGTAAGAAAACCCCGATCCACTGCTTGATGATATGTTGCGACCCCAATCAACTGTTCGAAACTCAGTGACAAAGATTACGAATAATTCAGCCTTCAATGAGACATGGGTTCGGATCAGCACGACAAATCTTGGCCTAAGTGATTGATAGTCGTGCTCAAGTGGTTCAGAGCTTAATGACGATTGACATTAACAAAAAAATCAAACGGTCAGATCAACATGTTGGACAGTACCTGTGGAGCCATCTTCTTTCAAGTACACACTGCTCGCACGCACCGTGCCCAAGCTTTGTTGCTGGCTGCCTCGTAGCTCAAATGGTGTACTGGCAGATGGCGTATAGAGAGCCCCCACCCCTGCTTCCGACAAGGTTTGCAAACGCCTGCTGCCATCGGTTTGTGGCGTCCAGACTCGCAATTGGGCAAAGCCAGGGTCGGCCTCGTCAATCCAGTTATTGCCATCACTGTCGAGCTGTGCCAGTTCTGCAAAACCTTGGCCTGTGGCCGGGCCAAACAGCTCACTCCCATCGTCAATACGGCCATTGGCATTGCGGTCTAACGCCAAATAGCCCCGGTTTCCCACCAACATAGGAAGTTGCTCAGTCATACCATCCGCGTCTAAATCGAAAGCAAAACGTTGCTCTTGCAATTGGGCTGCCGTGCCATCAAAGTTAATCACCAAGGGGTCTTGCTGTTGCACAGCTGCGCCACCACCACGCACCACCGTGCTGGATTCCACACGCAAACTCCGTTGCATTTCTAAGCGCACAGCAAACTGGATTTCTTGACCATCGCTGGTACGCACCACACCCGAGGCGGCAAAACGGGTACTTTCGGCTTCTTGATAAACATGGGTGCGTTCGTACACCCACGATGGCCCCGAAGAAGTTACTGCGGCCAGGGCTGGCGTGGCCGAATCTGCCGTGGCAAAACGAATCCGCCCCTGACCAGCAGCCGCTTGGCCCGCTGGCTGTTCAGCATCACCATACACCCGAATGGCACGGCCTGTCAGGCGCTCAAGCAACTCGCGCAGGGCAGCCAGTTGTGGTGGCAGCTGGGTATTGCGCTTGTCTTGGGCAGCAGAAGCTACGGCAGTTTCGGGCGTGGTGTCGGGTGCAGGACGGCGTGGTCGCTCCATCACCACGATCGGGGTGGCCGCCAAGCGTTCGGCAACAGCCGGCAGCTCTGTCCGGCGGGCGATGGGTGGGCCACTGCCAATGCGCAAACGTTCTGCACTGGTTTGGGATTGGCTGGCCCGGTGCTGTGCTTGCAACTGCACCTGCGAGGTCTGTATTTTCATAACCAAGTACCTCCATCAAGGATGTACTGTAGTTATCGACGCAATACAGGCTTCGCTTGAGCAAGTCTGTACTCAGGCCAACAGGGCTTGGGCAAATTCACGGGCGTTGAAGGTCTCCAAGTCCTCGAGCTTTTCACCGACACCAATAAAGTAGACCGGCACAGGGCGCTCTTGGGCAATGGCGGCCAATACGCCACCCTTGGCGGTGCCATCGAGCTTGGTGACCACCAGACCTGTGAGTTGCAACGCATCGTCAAAAGCGCGCACCTGTGCCAACGCATTTTGGCCGGTGTTGCCGTCAATCACCAACAGTACTTCGTGTGGAGCGGTGCTGTCGGCCTTGCAGACAACACGCTTGATTTTTTTTAATTCTTCCATCAGATGCAATTGCGTGGGCAAACGCCCCGCCGTATCCACCAGCACCACATCTTTGTGACGTGCTTTACCGGCCGTTACGGCATCAAAACTCACGGCAGCCGGATCGCCGCCCTCTTGGCTAACGATCTCCACCACATTGCGGTCGGCCCAGACACCCAACTGCTCACGCGCTGCAGCGCGAAAGGTGTCAGCAGCAGCCAACAACACCGAGGCACCCTCCATAGCCAAATGTTTAGTCAGTTTGCCGATAGAGGTGGTTTTGCCCGCACCATTAACCCCTGCCACCATGATGACAGTGGGCGTGTGCTCGCCAATCACCAATGGTTTTTCGAGCGGGGTGAGTAAGTCGGTAAGCGCATCGGCCAGCAATGCCTTGACGGCAGCAGGGTCGGTAGTTTTGGTTTCTTTGACGCGGCGCTTCAGGTCGTCTAGCAGCCATTGCGTGGCTTTGACGCCGGTGTCGGCCAGCAGCAGAGCTTCTTCTAGCTCTTCATACAAGGCATCGTCGATTTTGGTGCCGGTAAAAACGGTGGCAATGCTGCTGCCAGTTTTGCGCAAACCCGCCTTGAGCTTATCTATCCAGCCTTGGCGCTCCGGCTTGGCCGTGGGTTCAGGGGTCGCGGCTGGGGTGGCTACGGCCACCGACAGCATGCTGGCTTCTGGAGCCGTGTCGTCTAGGCCAACGGTTGTGCTGGTTTTGCTGGCAAACGGGTTACGCAACCAACTGCGCTTCGTGACGGCGGCCTCAGGGGGTGCAACTGCCTCAACGGCAGTAGCATCGGTTGCAGGCAAAGAAGAAGCTGGCGCAGGGGCCGCATCGGTGGTGGGCACCACAGGTGCCGGGGGCTTTTTTTTAAAGAAACTGAACATTGCGGGGTTGTTAGAGCCTGTGCGGGCGGTGATAGGACTGAACGGGAGCCAGGTCGCCGCCAAGCAATGATGCCATCGATTGTGCCGGCCTAGATGCTATCCAGAGCTTCAATAGCTTTCTATGAGATGGATAAACCTTTTTTCACAGGCGGCACAGCCTGTCCATCTGTGGTGGGTATGCACTGAAATTGGGGCATGCAGGGTGTGGCCTGCCGCATCCCCCAAGGAACTCAGCGAGAATCAAACCGTCAGAACGCAACCGAGCCTGCCAAGAGCCGAGGGCCAAGGCGCATCGGGCACCGCTGAACCAAGGAGTTTTTTGTGGCGATTTTTGTTGGGTATCGACAAGGCTGGGCATTCAAACCAGCCTTGGTGTTGTGTGGCCTGTGGGCCTGCACGGGCGCTGGTGCGCAAACGGTAGTTGCTGGCCCCCCCCTCTCTGCTGCAATAGCAGAGTCTGCCAAAACGGCCACGACGGCATCGGGCGTACAACAGTTCACGCTGCGCAACGGCATGACACTGATTGTGCAAGCAGACCGACGTGCGCCCACAGCACTGCACATGGTCTGGCTGCGTGTGGGCGCAATGGACGAAGTCGATGGCACATCGGGTGTGGCCCATGTCCTAGAACACATGATGTTCAAGGGCAGTGCCAAAGTTGCACCAGGGGATTTTTCGCGCCGCGTGGCCGCCTTGGGTGGGCAGGAAAATGCGTTCACCAGCCGCGACTACACCGGCTATTACCAACAAATCCCTTCCGACAAGTTGGCTGCCGTCATGCAACTGGAAGCCGACCGCTTTGCCCACAACCAATGGCCAGACAAAGAATTTCGCAAAGAAGTGGAGGTGGTCAAAGAGGAGCGGCGCTTGCGCACCGAAGACAAGCCCCGAGCCTTGTTGATGGAGCAGCTCTATGCCACAGCCTTCCATGCTTCACCCTACCGGCGGCCTATTATTGGTTGGATGAGCGATCTGGAATCCCTCACCGCCAATGACGTGCGCCAGTTTCATCGCCAATGGTATGTACCGGCCAATGCAGCCGTGGTGGTGGTGGGCGACGTAGACGTGCAGCAAGTGCGCCAACTGGCCGAAAAAACTTATGGCCGCATCCCACCTCGGGCTATACCAGCGCGCAAGCCACGCACCGAACCGGCACAACAAGGTCTGCGTCGCATTGAAGTCAAAGCCCCTGCCGAACAAGGCTATGTGGCACTGGGTTTCAAAGTTCCCTCACTGCGCCA
Organism: Giesbergeria sinuosa; assembly: GCF_042652905.1. Taxonomy (NCBI): domain Bacteria; kingdom Pseudomonadati; phylum Pseudomonadota; class Betaproteobacteria; order Burkholderiales; family Comamonadaceae; genus Giesbergeria; species Giesbergeria sinuosa. The sequence goes on from NZ_JBHSHJ010000006.1 coordinate 17,026, forward strand.
GCTCCAGACCATGACCGATAGCGACCGCGATGCCCTGGCGCTGATCGTGCTGTCGGCACTGCTCAGTGGCTACGATGGGGCACGGCTAGAACGCGCCCTCAGCCAAGGGCCACAACGTGTGGCCGATGCCACCCACAGTGGCGCGGATGTCATGGGCCGTGGCCCTGGTATGTTCTTGTTGATGGGCGTCCCCAGCCAAGGCAAGAGCGCCCAGCAGGTAGAAGAGGCTTTACGGGCCGAAATCACCCGCGTCGCTCGCGATGGTGTCAACCGTGCTGAACTGGAACGTGTCAAGACACAATGGATGGCCAGCACCATCTACGAACGCGACTCACTGCAAAGCCGAGCGCAAGATTTGGGCAGTTCTTGGGTGCAAGGGCTTCCTCTGGATGCAGAAGACCAACTACTGGCCTTATTACGCACTGTCACGCCAGAGCAAGTGCAAGCAGTGGCACATCGTTATTTTGGCGATGAGCAACTGACGGTGGCTACCTTGGTTCCACAACCTTTGTCCATCCAACCCCAACGTACGCCCGGCCCGGCACTGGGCGCCCGCCATTGAACGCTGCACCCCAACTATCCACCATGCTGATCTTGAGAAAATATGTAGCCCGCGCCTGCACCATGGGCGCTGGCTTGGTCTTGTCTGCGCAGTCTGCTTGGGCACTGCTCCCAATACAACACTGGCGTGAGGCCAATGGAGCCCAAGTCTGGTTGGTCGAGAGTCCGGCCATTCCAATGGTCGATGTGCAAATCCGTTTTGATGCAGGCAGTCGCCGCGATCCTGCCACTCAGGCAGGGCTGGCCCAAGCAACGGCGGGCATGGTCAGCAAAGGCATACGGGCCGTAGGTGATGCCCCTGCCCTGGATGAAAACGCCCTGGGTGAGGCTTGGGCTGATCTGGGAGCAGGTCTGAGCATCAGCGCCAACGAAGACGCCCTCAGCTTTGCCCTGCGCTCCTTGACCCACCCCGACTTACTAGACAAGGCCGCCCATCTGGCAGCCCGCCAGTTGGCCGAACCCTCTTGGCCTGAAGACATCTGGCAACGCGAACGCCAGCGGTGGAGTGCGGCACTGCGCGAAGCCCGCACCCGACCCGCCACCATCGCCAACGAAACCTTAGAGCAAGCTGTCTACAGTAGCCACCCCTACGGCTACCGTGTCACTGATGAAACATTAGGCCATATTCAAGTGGCTGACATGGCGCAATTTCACACTCATTACGTGCAAGCTTGCCGCGCCCGCGTACACATCGTAGGGGCATTGACCAAGCCCCAAGCCCAAACATTGGTGCAAACCCTGCTGGCACGTTTGCCTACCCCAGCACAGTGCGATCCCCTGCCTGCCGTAGCAGAAGTAGCCCCATTGGCTGGCCCTTCACAGCACAACATCCCCTTTGCCTCCGCCCAAGCCCATGTGCTGATGGGCCAGCCCGGCTTTGCCCGGCGTGATCCGGACTTTCTGGCACTGCTTGTGGGCAACCATATTCTGGGCGGTGGCGGCTTTGTGTCGCGCCTGATGGAAGAAGTGCGCGAAAAACGAGGCTTAAGCTACAGCGTCTATAGCCAGTTTGCGCCCGGCCTGCACGCTGGTGCCTTTACCATAGGGCTGCAAACACGCCCAGACCAAGCCCACCAAGCTCTGGAAGTAGCACGCCAAGTGCTGGCCCGTTTTGTGGCCGAAGGCCCAACCAAAGAAGAGCTGCGTGCAGCCAAAGACAATTTGATTGGTGGATTTGCGCTGCGCATCGACAGCAACCAAAAACTATTGGCCAATGTGGTCAACATTGCCACCCATGACCTGCCCCTGAACTACTTGGAAGATTGGCGCGCACGGGTGCAAGCTATCACCATCAGCGACATTCAATCTGCCATGCAGCGCAAATTGCAACCCGAGCGCATGGCCACTGTGGTGGTAGGAGGCCAGCCATGAGCCGCCGACGCCTCACTCCAGCACAAGCCCAAGCAGCCCTGCATGCCGCCGCTCCCCCTTCCGTGCCAGTGGCCTCTATAGGCAAGACTGCTCCCACTCCGCAGCAACGCACCAAACCAGCCCCTACCGGAGCGGGTGAAGTGCGAATTATTGGAGGCCAATGGCGGCGCACTCGACTGCCTGTAGCCATCAAGCCTGGCTTGCGCCCCACGCCAGATCGGGTGCGCGAAACATTGTTCAACTGGTTGGGTCAAGACTTGAGTGGCTGGCGCTGTTTGGATGCGTTTGCTGGCACGGGCGCACTGGGGCTAGAAGCTGCTTCGCGTGGTGCTGCCTCAGTACAACTGATCGAACAAGATGCCACGCTGGTAGCGCAGCTTCAAATACTGTGCCAACGCCTGCAAGCCAGCACCGTACAGTTGCGGCGGGGCGATGGCGTGGCCCAATTGCGGCAATGTCCCCCTGCCAGCCTGGATCTGGTGCTGCTTGACCCCCCCTTTGACAGCGACTTCTTCCAGCCCGCCCTGCAAGCGGCCGTACCCGCCCTGACAGCACAGGGTTTTATTTACTTAGAAGCACCCACGGCCTGGAATGATGCGGCCCTAGCGCCACTGGGGTTGGTTCTGCACCGGCATCTGCGCGCCGGGGCAGTCCATGCGCATTTGCTGACACAACGTCAACCGTAATCCATCCACCATCACAAGAGACGCCCCCTATGGCAAACGATATCTTGGCTATCTACCCCGGCACCTTTGATCCCATCACCTTGGGCCATGAAGACATGTTGCACCGCGCTGCACGCCTGTTTAGCCGCGTCACGGTGGCGGTGGCAATTGCCCACCATAAAAAAACCCTGTTTACGCTGGACGAGCGCCTGCACATGGTGCGCGAGGCTGTGAAAGACTACCCACACATTCAGGTAGAGCCTTTTGAAGGACTCGTCACAGAATTTGCCACCGCCCGGGGAGCACAAGTGATGGTGCGCGGTCTGCGCTCAGGCACCGATTTTGATTATGAATTCCAACTGGCAGGTATGAACCGTGCCTTGCGCCCCGAGGTAGAAAGCATTTTTCTGACCCCCAGCACCCCCTATCAACATATCAGCAGCACTTTGGTGCGCGAAATTGCCATGCTCGGTGGCGATGTAACCCAGTTTGTGGCTCCAACCATCCACCAGCAACTGATGCAAAAATTACGCCCCACAACATAAGCCAGACTGCATCTGGGCTCTTGGGTCACTGCCACCACACCAGCCGTTAAAAATCGGGTGACCACAGCCGATTTTCATGCACCCGCATGAAGGCGTCGACGACCTCTGAAGAAAATTTGATGCCCCGCCCCTTCTGAATTTCATCAATAGCTGATTGAATACCGAGGGGCTTTCTATAAGGTCTGGCGGTTGCCATAGACTCAATCACATCCGCCACGGCAATAATCATGGCTTCTGTAATGATCTCATCACCTTTAAGGCCATGCGGATAACCTGAGCCATCTAAACGCTCGTGGTGCTGCATGACAATGCTGGCAATCGGCCAAGGAAAATGGATACTTTTTAATATCTCAAATCCGGCCACAGAATGCAATTTGATCAGCTCAAACTCTGGTGGGTCCAGTCGACCGGGTTTGGTCAATATCTCGGCAGGGATACGAATTTTGCCTATATCGTGTACGGAGGCGGCAATATGCAATCCCTCCAGAGAAAAGTCTGACAGCTCCAGCTCTTTGCCAATCAATACCGACAAACTAGCCACCCGCTGCTGGTGTCCAGAAGTGTAAGGGTCGCGCACCTCAATGGTGGCAGCAATGGCTGTGACCGACTCAATCAGACTGGAGTGCATTTGCTCATGGTGGGCAGAACGCTGCTTGAGCAACATTTCGCGTTCCGCACTGAGTTTGCGCTCCTCTTCTATCAACGCCTTGGATTGGCGCTCCACCTCCTCTTGCAACTGGCAGTTGAGCTGGGTCAGTTTGACCTGGGTAGAGCGGAGCAACTTGTTCTGTTCGAGTGCATTGTGGTACGTGGATAGCAGCAAATTAAGCATTTGCTGCGGGCCTGCATGAACCTGAAAACGTTTGCCATCCGAGGTGGCTTCCAATGCCAACTTTTCTTCTCGGAATGCCTGGCTTGGCCTGAGCAGTGCATCTTGGATGCGTGCCAGCAGCATGGCATTGTCAAAGGGTTTGGTAACGTAGTTATCCGCCCCAGCATTAAGCCCTTGGATGATGTCCTTGACTCCCGTCATGGCCGTGAGCAGTATCACCGGCAGCGAGCGCAAACTGGCGTCTTTGCGTATGTTCTGACACAGCTCAAAACCATCCATCACGGGCATGGTGACGTCACTGACCAGCAAATCTGGACGCTCTATCCGGGCCATCTGCAAAGCCTGAGAGCCATCATGGGCCACACTCACCTTGTAGCCTGCATCGAGCAACAAAGAGCGCAACATCTCGGCCTGTATCTTGCTGTCTTCGGCGATCAGAACACGGGGCATACAGGCTTTCTTTCCATGAGAAAAATGCAGCGCCCAGCCTCCCACTGCGCTTGCGCAGCCGTCTGTCGCCATTCATGCCAACTGGATAGATAGGAGCCCTCTCGCTCCCTGTATCCAGAGAAAATTCAAGAAGAACCCCATGCGAAGCGCCTGACACACTACTCCTGTTCTTGCACTCAGGCAAGCCGCAAGGCGGCAAAAATAGCATGAGATTCCAAACACACTCAGTTTTTCCTGAGGAAATCAGAACAACATCATCTTATTCTTATCTAATAATATGCATTTATCATGACAAATGATGAATGTCAATAAATATCTTTGTTTCAATTTGATACAATTTTTGCGCTTGATTTTAAGAAAATTCTGTGTAAAAGTTTTACCAAATTTTGGGTTATTTTTATTCCGCGAGAATACTCGTTCATCAATTCGTTCATTAGGGCATGGGCAAAGTTATTTTTTGACAAACCATAGCGGCATCGCGCAAGTCACCTCCAACGGATCTTCATGCCTTTCATCAATAACCCAACCAAAATTTCATGACAATGTTGGCGCGGGCTATTAACCCAGAAAGGCTTGACCATGTTTCAGAATATGAGGGTTGGCTACCGTCTGTCCATAGGATTTTTTCTTGTGGTACTGATGATGGTCTTCATTGCAGGCACGGGCATAATCCGCATTGGTAATTTAGACAAAGAAATCAACGAAGTCGTCAACGATCGCTTTCCCAAAACCGTACAGGCCAATGAGATCAGTGACGCTATCTACATCAATGCCAACAGTCTACGGGATGCTTATATTCATGGTGATGCAGGGCTACAAAGAGAACTCGGCATTATCCATGAGCAGCGCAAAATAGTTGCAGACCGTTTAGGAGATTTGGAAAAAACCATCCAAAGCAGTGAAGGAAAAGCAGCTCTCAAGCAACTCACTGCCCGCCGCTCTGTTTATTTGGTACAGCAAGATCGCTATCTTGATGCGCTAAAGTCTGGCAAGAGAGAAGAAGCACTGGCCCTGCTGTCTGGTGATTTGCGCACCACACAAACCCAATACATTGAATCCGTTGTTTACCTCAATAAATACCAGACAGATTTAATGCAAAAATCTGGGGAGGATGCCAATGCTTTGGCTCGTTCCTCGGAGTATTTGTTATCTGGTGTGGCAATGTTCTCCGTGCTGTGCAGCATTGTTTTTGCTTGGTGGATTACCCACAGCATCACTGGCCCCACACAGCGCCTGATCAGAAGCACCCAAAAAATGGCGGTGGGTGATTTCTCTACCGACACCGACATCCACAGCAAAGACGAACTGGGCCAGCTTGCAGACTCGATGCGCACCATGCAAGTAGCTATCCAGACGATGGTGGCCGATGCCAACACGCTTTCGCGCGCCGCCATTGAAGGCAAACTCTCTACCCGTGCAGATGCCAGCAAACACCAAGGCGATTTCCGAAAGATTGTGCAGGGCGTTAACGAAACGCTAGATGCCGTGATTGGCCCCCTCAATGTGGCTGCCAAGTATGTAGACGGTATCTCCCGTGGTGCGATACCACCCAAAATCACCGATGCTTACCACGGCGACTTCAACACCATCAAAAACAACCTCAACACCTGCATCGATGCCATCAATGCGCTGGTGGCCGATGCCAACATGCTCTCGCGGGCAGCGGTAGAAGGCAAACTGGCAACCCGCGCTGATGCCAGCCAGCACCAAGGCGATTTCCGCAAAATTGTGCAAGGTGTCAATGAAACGCTAGATGCCGTGATTGGCCCCCTCAATGTGGCCGCCAAGTATGTAGACGATATCTCGCATGGCACCATTCCAGCCCCCATCACCGCAACCTATAACGGTGACTTCAACACCATCAAAAACAACCTCAATACCTGTATCAGTGCCATCAATGCGCTGGTGGCCGATGCCAACATGCTCTCGCGGGCAGCGGTAGAAGGCAAACTGGCAACCCGCGCTGATGCCAGCCAACACCAAGGTGATTTCCGCAAGATTGTTCAGGGGGTCAATGACACCCTGGATGCAGTTATCAACCCGATCAATGAGGCCATGTCGGTGCTCTCCTCGTTTGAGCAAGGCGATCTGACACTGCGGGTCACGGGCGATTACCAAGGACGCCTGCGTGAGTTGCGTGACATGGTCAACAACTCGATCAGCAAGATCGCAAATGTGATTACAGAAGTGCTCGTGGCCGCAGAAACCATCGCCGAGGCGGCTGCACAGGTCAACAGCACCTCACAGGCGTTGTCACAAGCATCGAGTGAGCAAGCAGCCAGCGTCGAAGAGACCAGCGCATCGATGGAAGAGATGCACGCCTCCATCACCATGAATAGCGAGAATGCCAAGATTACCGACAGCATGGCTAGCCAAGCGGCCCGCCAAGCGATAGAAGGCGGCGAGTCGGTGGCAGCTACCGTAGCCGCCATGAAGCAGATCGCCAAGAAGATCAGCATCATTGACGATATTGCCTACCAAACCAATCTGCTGGCCTTGAACGCAGCCATTGAAGCGGCCAGAGCTGGACAACATGGCAAAGGATTTGCGGTGGTGGCCGCTGAAGTGCGCAAATTGGCCGAACGCTCTCAGGTTGCAGCCCAAGAAATCGCTACCGTGGCGGGCTCCAGTGTCGACTTGGCTGTCAAGGCAGGCAATCTGCTCAGTGAGATTGTGCCCAGTATCAAGAAAACATCGGATTTGGTGCAAGAGATCACTGCGGCCTCAGAGGAACAATCCTCCGGGGCCGGTCAGATCAATGCAGCCGTGATGCAATTGAGTCAAACCACCCAACAAAATGCTTCTAGCTCCGAAGAACTGGCAACCAATGCCGAAGAAATGAGCTCGCAAATCGAACAACTGCAACAAACGATAGCATTTTTCAAGATAGAGCATCATGGCCATTTTGGTAACAACAAGAAAATCCCACCTGTCAAAAGCTCTCGGTTAATGCCTAGAAAAATTGGCAATACCTTTTCTTCTAAAGACACCGAACCTTTGATTCGAGAGGTGGCCCATATAGACATTGATGAAAGTAAGTTCACCAACTTTATACGTGGACAGCAACACATCTGATAGCCATGCTCGCCTGAATCATGTTTCAGGCCCTGTTCACGCCATGAAAGGAGTTTGGATGCAGTTGCGGGATTTGCCATCCTTATTGCCCCCCCCTTGACTGAACCATCAGGAATTTTTCCTGAACTTGGTTGCAGTGCCTCCTCTATGGCTCCAGCAGAGAATTGAGGAGATCATTATGGAGTTCCATCATGTATGCGCAAACTCTGACCGATCAGGAATTTTCTAGCTATCAACGTTTCATCTTTGAGGCGGCAGGCATCATGCTATCTGCCGCCAAGAAGGCATTGGTGGTGTGCCGTCTAGCCAAACGTTTGCATTTGTACCAACTGAGTAGCTTTACCGAATATTTCAAACTGCTGACCAGCGGCAGCAACCCTGCGGAAGTGCAGGTGGCTGTGGACTTGTTGACCACCAACGAGACCTACTTTTTTCGGGAAGAAAGGCACTTTGACTTTTTGCGCGAACGGGCTCTGGCTGCCCGTGGGCGTGCATCCACCTTTCGGGTCTGGAGTGCGGCCAGCTCCAGTGGTGAGGAGGCCTACAGCATTGCCATGATTTTGGCAGACTGCCTGGGAGAAAATGCTGCTTGGGAGGTTTTCGGTTCAGATATCTCTACCCAAGTGCTGCAAAGTGCCAAACGCGGCCAGTATGCGCTGGCCCGGTCTAGGCACATCCCCGATGACTACTTGGAGCGGTTTTGTCGCATCGGCACCGATGAATACAAAGGCACTTTTCTGATCGACCGCAAGCTGCGCAACCGGGTCAGTTTTCTGCAACTTAACCTCAATGAATCGCTGCCCAACATCGGGCAGTTTGATGTGGTCTTTTTGCGCAATGTGCTGATCTACTTTAATCGAGAGACCAAGCGCAGCGTAGTGGAGCGTGTGACGTCCAAGGTCAAACCCGATGGTTATTTCTTTGTCGGACACTCCGAAAGCCTCTGTGAGGCCCGAGGCACCATGCAATTGCTGGCACCATCGGTCTACAGAAAAGCATGTTGATGATCGGTGCCACACACCCGACATTCTGGGTTGCGTGGCACTTGTAGGCTGCGCCATTGCATAGAGCGGGCATTCAACATCAGAAGTTGCCCAGCCAGTGAAGTGCCCACCCCAGACAACAACTTGATGGCCTCTGCTGCCTGCATGGCCCCAATGATGCCCACCAAAGGTGCCAATACCCCCATCGTGGCGCAGCGCAGGTCTTCAAACCCAGCATCGGGCGCAAATAGGCAGGCATAGCATGGTGATGTGGCTTGGCGGGTTTCGACCACCATCAGTTGCCCATCCCAGCGGCTGGCCGCACCAGCCACCAATGGCACTTGTTGGCGCACGCAGGCAGCATTGATCGCATGGCGGGTGGCATAGTTGTCACTGCAATCGAGCACAACATGGGCATGCTGTGCCCATTGCTGCAGCCCATCGGCATCGGCTCGGGCTTGTAGCGCAGTCACCTGTATTTCTGGATTGATTTCGCGCAAGGCCTGGGCCATTGAAAGCACCTTGGGCTGGCCCACCCTGGCAGTGGTGTGGGCTACTTGGCGTTGCAAGTTGGTCAGGTCAACGGTATCGTCATCCACCAAGGTGATGTGCCCCACTCCCGCTGAGGCCAGATAGAGCGCCACAGGCGAACCCAAGCCCCCCGCACCAATTACCAAGGCATGGGCGTCTAACAGCCGCTGCTGGCCTTCTATGCCCACATCATCGAGCAGGATATGGCGGGAATAGCGCAAAAGCTGGTCATCGGTCATGGCGAATTCATTGCAAAAGAAGACAGACACTGCCAAAGAAAAAGGCCGCTCCATTGGTATGGCAGTCGGCCCATTGGAAAATGCAAGCCCAGTGCTGCACTACGGCACAGCACCCGTGCGGCTTACGGAGTTTCTTTTTTCTCGTCCTTACGCTCGCTTTGCGTCTTGCTCACCAGTACGGGCTGGCCCTTGAGTCGGTTGAGTGCCTGTGCCAACTGGAAGTCTTTGTCGGAGCCAAACTCGGGCAGCTTGCGCTCAGCCACAGGCTTTTTGGCCTCCTCTTCCAGACGCTTGCGGGCTTCCTCGCGGGCCTGCTCGCGTGTCTCATCCTTCTTCTCTTCGCCTTGGCCGTTACCCAAGTGTTTCTCCAAATCGGCCTCACGCATACGCAAGGCGGCAAACACATCGCCTTCGGCAGTCTCGTCCAGCATCACATCTGGGACGATGCCCTTGGCTTGGATGGTTTTGCCACTGGGGGTGTAGTAGCGGGCAGTGGTCAGTTTAATGCCGGTGTCTGGGCCGAGCGGGCGCACCGTTTGTACCGAGCCCTTGCCAAAGGTCTGGCTGCCCATGACGGTGGCTCGCTTGTGGTCTTGTAGTGCCCCTGCAACAATCTCACTGGCGGACGCAGAGCCTTCATTGACCAGCACCACCAAAGGCACGGTCTTGAGGGCCACAGGCAGGCGTTTGAGTGGGTCGCCACTGCCACGGCGGGCATAGAAATCGGGCGATGCCTTGTAAGTGGCTTTGCTTTCAGCCAACTGGCCATTGGTAGAGACCACCGTCACATCTGCTGGCAAAAATGCTGCCGAAATAGCCACGGCAGCATCCAACAAGCCACCAGGGTCATTGCGCAAGTCCAACACCAAACCTTTGAGCTTGGGATCTTGTTTGTACAGCTCTTCGACCTTGCGCACAAAATCATCGACCGTGCGCTCTTGAAACTGGCTCAGGCGAATCCAACCGTAGCCCGGCTCCACCATTTTGGCCTTGACCGATTGGGTTTTGATTTCTTCACGGGTGATAGTGACCGGGAAGGTGCGCCCTTCATCTTTGCGCAGAATCATCAAAGTGACCTTGGTGCGCGGCTCGCCGCGCATCTTCTTGACGGCATCGCTCAAAGACAACCCCTTCACGGCGGTGTCGTCAATCTTGGTAATCAGGTCATTGGTCTTGATGCCCGCCCTGAAAGCGGGAGAGCCCTCAATGGGCGAGACCACTTTGATCAGGCCGTCTTCTTGGGTAATCTCAATACCCACCCCGACAAACTTGCCTGTGGTGCCCTCCCGAAATTCAGCAAACGATTTTTTATCGAAATACTGCGAATGTGGGTCTAAGCTGGAGACCATGCCGGAGATGGCATCCGTGATCAGCTTTTTGTCGTCTACCGGCTCGACATAGTCGGTCTTGACCAGACCGAAGACGGCGGACAGCTGCTGGATTTCTTCCAGCGGCAGTGGCGACATGGCGCCGCGCGCCACCGTTTGTAGCGACACCGTGGTCAGCGCCCCGGCGACCACGCCTATCGACACCCACCCTGCAATTTTGAGTTTGTGGCCCATAGAACACACCTTTACCGTTTCAATCATTCCCTTGGAGGGGCCGCACCTGCACCAGTTCCCAGTGCAGGCACTTTGCTTACATGCTTTGTGGATGGGTTGTCACTGTCAAAGCAACCGAGTTACGCCTTGCCTTGCGAAGCCACAGCAGCAGCTGCCCTGGCAGCCGCCTCCGCATCACCCAAATAGTAGTGGCGGATGGGCTTGAGGTTGTCATCGAGCTCATATACCAGCGGAATGCCGTTGGGAATGTTCAGGCCCACAATGTCTTGTTCGGAGATATTGTCCAAATACTTGACCAAAGCGCGGATCGAGTTGCCGTGGGCGGCCACCACTACCCGTTGCCCACTTTGGATGGCTGGGGCCATCACTTCATTCCAGAAAGGCAACACACGGGCCACGGTGTCTTGGAGGCATTCTGTCAGGGGCACCTGTTCGGGCGTGAGTCCTGCATAGCGACGGTCATCGCGCTGACCACGCGGATCATTGGCCTCCAGTGCCGGGGGTGGAGTGTCATAGCTGCGGCGCCAAATCAGCACCTGCTCATCACCATACTGCTGTGCCATGTCGGCTTTGTTCAAGCCTTGCAAAGCGCCATAATGGCGTTCATTCAGACGCCAGCTTTTTTGTACTGGCAACCAAGTGCAATCCATTTCGTCCAAGGCGTACCACAAGGTGTGGATGGCGCGCTTCAAGACGCTGGTGTAGGCCAGATCAAACTCATAGCCTTCGGCCTTGAGCAATTTGCCAGCCGACATGGCCTGCGAGACGCCCGTGGGGGTCAGATCGACATCAGTCCAGCCGGTAAAGCGGTTTTCCAGGTTCCAGGTGGATTCGCCGTGGCGGATCAGAACGAGTTTGTGCATGGTTTCCCTAGAGAGAACGGGTCAAAACCGCACATTCTAAAATTGCTACTGTTTGCCAACCCAAGGAATAACGTGAATTTCATCGTCGAGAACTGGTATTTGATTCTTCTGGCTGTGGTCTCTGGCGCCATGTTGCTGCTGCCTGCCCTTCAGGCAGGCGCGGGCGGCTTGAGCACCGCGGCAGCCGTGCAGCTCATCAACCGCGAAAAGGGCGTGCTGATTGATGTGTGCGGGGCCGACGAATACGCCACCGGCCATGCAGCCGGTGCCAAGAACGTGCCACTGGCCGAATTGGAAAGTCGTCTGCCCGCTGTGGTCAAAAACAAGAACGTGCCACTGGTGTTGGTTTGTGCCCGTGGCAGCCGCGCGCAACGTGCAGCCGTGGTGGCACAAAAACTGGGCTACACCAATGCCCAAGTGCTTGCAGGCGGGCTCAAAGCTTGGCAAGAAGCAGGGCTGCCAATAGACAAATCCTGAACCCTCTGCACCAGCCATTGAAAGGACAAGCCATGCAAGCTGTAAAGATGTACACAACCGCCGTCTGCCCTTATTGCATTCGTGCCAAGCAATTGCTCAAGAGCCGAGGGGTTGAGCAAATTGAAGAAATTCGTATCGATCAAGATCCGACCGCTCGCCAGCAGATGATGGAAATCACTGGTCGGCGCACAGTGCCGCAAATTTTCATTGGCAGCACCCATGTGGGTGGTTGTGACGACCTGATGGCCCTAGACAGCCAGGGCGGCCTGCTCCCCCTGTTGGGCACTGCATAATCCCCTTACCCGTGTGCCCGCTGTGGGAGCCACTCCCGCGCGGGCCTTTTCATGCTGTATGCATTCAGGAAAGACCTCTGTCATGACCGACCAAGCTGCTACCCCCGTATTCCAAATCCAACGCGTTTACCTCAAGGATGCCTCGCTGGAGCAACCTAATTCGCCTGCCATTCTGTTGGAACAAGAGCAGCCCAGTGTAGATATCCAGTTGGGTGTGGAAGCCACTCCTGTGGCCGAGGGCATTTTTGAAGTAGCCGTCACGGCCACGGTGCAAACCAAGGTCAAAGATCGCACGGTGTTTCTGGTGGAAGCCAAGCAGGCCGGTATTTTTGAAATCCGCAATATCCCCGAAGACCAAATGGGCCCCATCATGGGTATTGCCTGCCCGCAAATCGTCTATCCCTATCTGCGTGGCAATGTGGCTGACCTGATCACCCGCGCCGGATTCCCCCCGGTACATCTGGCAGAAATCAACTTCCAAGCCATGTATGAGCAGCAACAGGCCCAAGTGGAAGGCCAAGCTCCTTCTACCCTGCTGCCACAGTAATCTCCTGTCTAAGGGGCGCCTGCGGCACACCCGCCGTGGCGTCCGCCTGTTTTCATGAAAATCGTCGTCCTTGGTGCTGGCGCTTGGGGCACTGCCGTGGCCATCAGCGCCGCCCACCATCCAACAGGCCATGCTGTCACTTTGTGGACACGCGATGCCCACCAATGCGCAGAGATGCAGGCAACGCGCTGCAATGCCCGCTATCTGCCCGATGTTGCCCTACCCCACACCTTGCAAGTGGCTGCTGGGCCCGTACAAGCCCAAATAGTGGGCGCAGATCTGGTGATCGTGGCCACGCCCATGGCAGCTCTGCGCAGCCTGTTGACCCAATTGCGCCACTGTCAGGCTCCGCTGGCTTGGTTGTGCAAGGGCTTTGAGGCGGTGCCTGCTGGCTCGAGCGCGTTTGGATTACTCGCCCATGAAGTGCGGGCTGAGGTGGCCCCAGATTTGGTTGCGGGGGCACTCAGTGGCCCCAGCTTTGCCCAAGAGGTGGCCAGGGGCCAGCCCACTGCACTGGTGGCGGCAAGTGAGCATGCCCGTGTGCGTGAAGCCCTGGTGCAGGCGTTGCACAGCCCTAGCCTGCGTGTTTATGCCAACGACGACATTGTGGGCGTAGAGGTGGGTGGGGCCGTCAAAAATGTGCTGGCCATTGCCACCGGCCTGTGTGATGGCTTGGCACTCGGACTCAATGCCCGTGCTGCACTGATCACGCGGGGGTTAACCGAAATGACCCGCCTTGGTCTGGCACTGGGCGCGCGGGCTGAGACTTTCATGGGGCTGTCTGGGCTGGGCGATCTGGTTTTGACGGCCACTGGCGATCTGTCCCGCAACCGCCGGGTAGGCCAGTTGTTGGCGCAAGGGCAAAGTTTGCAGCAAGCAGTCAACTCCTTGGGCCATGTGGCTGAAGGCGTTTATAGCGCCCGCACCGTGGTGCAGCGTGCCCTGCATCTGGGGGTAGAAATGCCCATCAGTGAAGGGGTGGTGGCGCTGCTTGATGGTCAGTTACGCCCCTTGGATGCAGTCTCCATCCTGATGGAACGCGATCCCAAACAAGAGTGCGCCTAGATCGCTCGGTCATACGGCGCCAATACGCCACTCTTGCACCCTCGTTGAACTGTCCACCATTGCTGCGTGGATGCTGCTATGCTGTGTTTCAGGCTGCCGCGCTATAAGGTAGACGGGGCAACCTGATCTCACAGAGCCATTCAAGGAGACCTAGATGCAAGAAGCACAAAATGCCAACCCAGCAGGCACTTGCCCAGTGGTGCATGGCGCTAATACGGCGGCAGGCAAGTCGAACATGGACTGGTGGCCCGAGGCGTTGAACCTAGATATCCTGCACCAACACGATGCCAAAACCAACCCTCTCCAAGGCATCAACTACCGCGAAGAAGTCAAGCAACTGGATGTGGCTGCACTCAAGCAGGACTTGACGGCTCTCATGACCAGCAGCCAAAACTGGTGGCCTGCCGACTGGGGCCATTATGGTGGCTTGATGATCCGCATGGCTTGGCACTCTGCCGGAACCTACCGCATTGCCGATGGCCGTGGTGGCGCTGGCACTGGCAACCAGCGTTTTGCGCCTCTGAACTCTTGGCCCGACAACGCCAATCTTGACAAGGCCCGCCGCCTGCTCTGGCCCATCAAGAAAAAGTATGGCAACAAACTCAGTTGGGCAGACCTGATCATCTTGGCTGGTAACGTGGCCTATGAGTCGATGGGCCTCAAAACTTTTGGTTTTGCCTTTGGCCGCGAAGACATTTGGCACCCTGAAAAAGACATCTACTGGGGATCAGAGAAACAATGGCTGGCCCCCAGTGGCAGCCAAGGCAGCCGCTACTCCGGTGAACGCGACCTAGACAACCCATTGGCGGCAGTGATGATGGGGCTGATTTATGTCAATCCCGAAGGTGTGGATGGCAAACCAGACCCGCTCAAGACAGCCCATGATGTGCGCGTGACCTTTGCCCGCATGGCCATGAACGATGAGGAAACCGTGGCTCTGACTGCGGGCGGGCATACAGTAGGCAAAGCCCACGGCAATGGCAGTGCCGCCAATTTGGGGCCAGCCCCCGAGGCGGCCGATATAGCCGAGCAAGGCTTGGGCTGGAACAACCACAGCACCCGCGGCGTAGGCCGCGACACTGTAACCAGCGGTCTGGAGGGTGCCTGGACTACCCATCCCACCCAGTGGGACAACGGCTACTTTGAGTTGTTGCTCAACTACGACTGGGAACTCAAGAAAAGCCCTGCTGGCGCTTGGCAATGGGAGCCGATCAACATTCGGGAAGAAGACAAGCCAGTGGATGCGGAAGATCCGTCCATCCGCCACAACCCCATCATGACCGATGCCGACATGGCCATGAAGATGGACCCCGAATATCGCAAGATTTCGGAGCGGTTCCGCCAAGATCCGGCTTATTTCTCAGAAACCTTTGCCCGTGCTTGGTTCAAGCTCACCCACCGTGACATGGGCCCCAAGAGCCGCTACATTGGCCCCGAAGTGCCACCAGAAGACCTGATCTGGCAAGACCCCGTGCCTGCAGGGCGCAAGGACTACGATCTTGCAGCAGTCAAGGCCAAGATTGAGGCCAGTGGTCTGAGCATCAGCGAGATGGTCAGCACAGCTTGGGATAGCGCCCGTACCTTCCGCCGCTCAGACAAGCGAGGCGGTGCCAACGGTGCCCGCATTCGCCTAGCACCACAAAAAGACTGGGAAGGTAACGAACCAGCCCGTTTGTCTAAAGTTTTGGCTGTGCTGGAGGGTATTGCCACAGAAACTGGTGCCAGTCTGGCCGATGTGATCGTGCTGGCGGGTAATGTGGGCATAGAGCAAGCCGCCAAGGCTGCAGGCCATGAAGTGAGCGTGCCATTCGCCCCAGGCCGTGGCGATGCCACAGCTGCCATGACCGATGCGCAATCCTTTGATGTACTGGAGCCCGTGGCCGATGGTTTCCGCAACTGGCAAAAGAAGCACTATGTGGTCAAGCCAGAGGAGCTGCTGCTAGACAGGGCGCAACTCATGGGCCTGACAGCCCATGAAATGACCGTGCTGTTAGGGGGGCTGCGGGTGCTAGGCACCAACCACGGTGGCAGCGCCCATGGTGTGTTCACCGACCGGGTGGGTGTGCTCACCAACGACTTCTTTGTCCACCTGACCGATATGGCTTACACCTGGGTGCCCACCGGACGCAACTCGTACGACATCCGCGACCGCCAAACGGGAGCCACCCGATGGACGGCCACCCGTGTGGACTTGGTGTTTGGCTCCAACTCCATTCTGCGCTCTTACGCCGAGGTTTATGCCCAAGACGACAACCGGCAGAAATTTGTGCAGGATTTTGTTGCTGCTTGGACTAAGGTCATGAACGCCGATCGCTTTGATCTGGCTTAAAGGTCAAGGTGCTTGGGTATTGCCAATACCCAAGCGGCGAGTCTGGGAGATTTAGAACTCCCAGGCCACGCCTAGGTTGGCAATACTGCGTCCGTTGCCACGGCCTGCCGCCGCTGACAATTTGACGCCCTCGGCAATCTCATAGCGCACCCCTATCTGGCGGTCGGGTTTGCTGTGTTCTTCGCCAAAGGTCTCTAGTGTCAGTGCCCACTGGCTGCCCAAAGGCACATCCAGCCCCACGCCCCAAGTGTCTACATGCCCATCGTGGCGCGTCCAAGCCCGCCCCAAATTGACATGCAGACGAGGCCCAGCATCAAAGGCCCAGGTAGCCAAACCCGACAGTGCATGCACATGGGCAGCCTGTTCACCATCGGCCCGTTCACGGGCATATTCGTATTTCAGGCCCGCTGACAAGCCTTGCTCGGCCTGTAATGGCACCCATTTCAGGGCTGCTCCCACAGCTCGCAATGTGGTGCTGGGTGCTACTGAACGGTCGCGGGCATGTGCAAAGGCAACTTCTGCCTCCAAATTGTCTATGGGGCCAAAACCTACGGCAGCTTCCCAACCGCGTTGTCCGGCATCTTTGCTCCAGCCCATCTCGACTTTGGCACCACCACGCTCCATCGTGCCCGCATCATCTACCGCCATAGGCCGCTCTGCCCACACAGGCATAGACAACCCGACCAAGCAACTACTGAGAACGATGGTAGGCCAACGCAAACGGACAAAACGCATGACAAAAACTCCAAAATGGCAAAAAGAAAGACCCCATTGCTTTCACGGGGGCCGGATAGAGAATCAATTGAGAATTATTATCAATTTATAGCACCATCCCTGCCCCCATGCCAAGCCACTGAGCGCCACACCAAGGAGGGTGTTGGTAGCAAGCCTCAGCGCGGCAGCTGGCCTTGCACCCCCTCAACCAGCCAATGCATTTGCAAAATTTGCCCATCGGACAACGTTTGGCCGGGAGCGATCACTTCACGCCCTTGGTTGTCGCGCACAGGCTGTTTGCCAGCCCGGAATGGGTGGCGCGTGCCATCGGCCAGCTCTTTTTGCGCCGCCAGCACCTCCTGTTGCACACGCTGTGGCACCTTGGTACCAAAGTGACCAACACGGATCATGCCTTCGCGCACGCCACCCCAGACATTGCCCGCTTTCCAAGCGCCGTCCAGCACGGCCCGCACACGCCGGGTGTAGTAATCTCCCCATTGGTGGGTAACAGCCACAATTTGGGCATCTGGCCCCACTTGGCGCATGTCCGAGTGGTAGGCTACCGCCATCTTGCCACGCTCTTGGGCAGCAGCCATCACCGCGGTAGAACCCGTATGGAAAGCCAGCACATCTGCCCCTTGGTTGAACAGTGCCATCGCTGCATCACGCTCTTTGGGTGGATCAAACCAAGCATGGAGCCACACCACTTTCAGGGTGGCCTTGGGATGAACGGCCTGCATGCCCAGCGCAAACGCATTGATGCCCTGCAACACCTCCGGAATCGGAAAGCCCGCCACAAACCCAGCCGTGCCAGTGCGGCTCATGCGTCCAGCCACCATGCCTGCCAGATAGCGGCCCTCGTAATAGCGTGCATTGGCTGTGGCTACATTGGCTGCCTGCTTGTAGCCCGTGATGGATTCAAACTTCACCCCCGGAAAATCCTGTGCCACCTTGAGTGTGGGCTCCATGTAGCCAAAACTGGGGGTAAAGATGATCTGGTGCCCCTGCTGTGCCAAATCACGAATCACGCGCTCTGCATCGGCTCCTTCGGGCACGTTAGCCACAAAAGTGGTTTGCACCCGACTACCCAGTGCCGCCTCTACGGCCTTGCGGCCCTCATCGTGCTGGCGCGTCCAGCCCGCTTCGGTCACTGGGGTGACATAGACAAAACCGGCCTTGATAGCGGATGCAGGCGCTGCTTCGTCGGCAGCATGGGCAGGAAAAAAAAGGGAAGAAGATACGCAAGCAGCCACGAACGTGGCCGCGAGGTTTTTGTACATGGTGTTCCTCTACATGGCCCGGGCATCACGAAAAAACAAAAGACTGCCGGGGCAGCAGTCTTTGGCGCTATCTTAGCGAATTACTATGTGGGCGTCATCACTACACAAGGAGACTTGCCATGCCCCTGTTTGTCGATACTTCCCCACCAGGTCAATGTATTTTCTGTCGCTTGGTGGCGGGTGAGATCCCTGCGGCCCGTGTCTATGAAGACACGCTCACTATCGCTTTTATGGACATTGGCCAAGTCAACCCCGGCCATGTGCTGGTAGCCACCAAGCGCCATGCAGCCACCTTGCTAGACATTACCCCGCAAGAGGCGGCAGCCGTCATGCAAACTGCGCAGCGCGTCGCCAGTGCCATTCAAGCCACATTCGACCCGCCCGGTATCACTCTCTTGCAGGCCAATGGGCGTGAAGGCGATCAGACGGTGTTCCATTTTCACCTGCATGTGGTGCCCCGCCACGCCCAAGACGGCATCGCCCTGAGCTGGCCCCGCAAAAACCCCGATGCCACCACTTTGCAGGATTACGCCGCCCAATTGACGCGGGCCATTGCTCCCACCCCTTGAACGGTGGCCACTCCAGCTCAATAGTCGTGTTCAACAAACCGTTCAAACACCTCTTTGAGCCGGTGCTGCCACTGGCGCTTGTCGGCCTCGGGGACAAAGCTGGCCTCAAAGCTGTTGCTAGCCAACTGGTAGGCATGGCGGGCCGTCATGCCCGTGGCAGCAAACACCTGCACCAGGTTGTCATTGAGATAACCGCCAAAATAGGCCGGATCGTCTGAGTTGACGGTGGCGCACAAGCCTGCATCGAGCAATTGGGGCAGGTTGTGGTCTTTGAGTTCAGGAAATACGCACAGCTTTTGATTGGACAACGGGCACACTGTCAGTGGCGTGCGGCTTTGTGCCAGCCGCTGCACCAGCATTGCATCGCGCAGTGCTTGCACGCCATGATCGATGCGCTCGGCCCCCAGCACATCCAACGCACTCCAAATATAGGCTGGCGGCCCTTCTTCCCCGGCATGGGCCACCACATGCAGCCCCAGTTCACGACAACGGGCAAAAACGCGGGCAAACTTTTCTGGCGGATGGCCGACTTCGCTGCTGTCCAAGCCCACGCCTATCCACTTGTCTTGCCAAGGCAGCGCCTGCTCTAGGGTGGCAAAAGCATCTTCCTCGCTCAAGTGGCGTAAGAAACACAGAATCAGCGTGGCACTGATGCCCGACTCGGCCCGTGCATCTTGACAAGCACGGTGCAAACCGTGGATCACCGCTTCCATCGGCACGCCGCGTGCAGTGTGGGTTTGGGGATCGAAAAAGATTTCGGCATGTACCACGTTGTCTTGCACCGCACGGGCCAGATAAGCACGGGCCATGTCGTAAAAGTCTTGCTCATGCAGCAACACGCTGGCCCCAGCGTAATAAATGTCTAAAAAGCTCTGCAAGTTGCTAAAGGCATAGGCACTGCGCAAGGCCTCTACGCTGGCATAGGGCAGGGTGATGCCATTGCGCTGCGCCAAGGCAAAGATCAACTCTGGCTCCAGCGAGCCTTCGATGTGGATATGCAGCTCGGCCTTGGGCATAGCACGCAACAGGTCGGGCAGACGGGCGGCGGATACGGGGGGAACTTTAAACATCGTGAACTTCTCCTTCATGCCAGAAAAAAAGGCCGCCCTACGGCGGCCCTTGCAAGCGTCGCTATGCCAGCTTACTTCGAATCGTTGCTGCCAGGCACCTTGCCTTCTACGCCCTGCACATAAAAATTCACACTGCCCAAAAATTTGTCATCGGCGACGACATCTTTCGCCAAAATTTCCTTGCCATCTTGGCCCAGAATCGGGCCTTTCCAGATGGAAAGAGTGCCTTCTTTCAGGCCACGCTTGATCTCGTCGACCTTGGCTTTGACGTCCGCAGGCACATCGTCTGCCACCGATACCAGATCAATCGCGCCTTCCTTCACGCCCCACCAAGCCTGTCCGGTGCTCCAAGTGCCTTCCAGCACGTCTTTAACGGCCTTGACGTAATACGGCCCCCAGTTAATGACAGCCGACCCCAAGTGGGCCTTGGGGCCATAGGCGGTCATGTCCGAGTCCCAGCCAAACGCCCGCTTGCCTTTTTCTTCAGCTGTTTTGAGCACTGCAGCAGAGTCGGTGTTCTGGAACAAAATGTCAGCACCACCGTTGATGAGCGAGGTGGCTGCCTCTGTCTCTTTAGGTGGGCTGAACCATTCATTCACCCACACTACCTTGGTCTTGATCTTGGGGTTGACCGACTGCGCACCCAGCGTAAAGCTGTTGATGTTGCGCAGCACTTCGGGGATAGGCACCGAACCCACCACACCCAAGGTGTTGGTTTTGGTCATGGCCCCGGCAATCACCCCTGCCATGTAAGCACCCTCGTAGGTACGGCTGTCGTACGTACGCACATTTGCGGCAGTTTTGTAGCCGGTAGCGTGCTCAAACTTCACATGGGCAAAGTCAGGGGCCAGTTTCTGAATCGACTCCATGTAGCCAAAGGTGGTGCCAAAAATCAGTTGGTTGCCCTGGCCTGCCATGTCGCGCAATACCCGCTCGGCATCTGCCGACTCGGGCACGCTCTCGACAAAACTGGTCACGATCTTGTCACCAAATTCTTTTTCCAGTGCCTTGCGCCCATTGTCGTGGGCATAAGTCCAACCACCATCACCCACCGGGCCAATGTAGGCAAAGGCGATTTTCAGCGGTTCAGGCTTGGGGGCCGGTGCTTGTGCTGCGGGTGCAGGCGCAGGGGTAGGTGCTGGCTCCTCTTTTTTGCCGCAGCCTACCAAGGTGGCAGCTGTTAGGGCAGAAAGCGCAGCCACTTGCAACAGGGCGCGGCGTTTGTACAAATCGGTCATGTAGATTCCTCAAGACAAGGGCAATGGCGCAAAAAGCGGCCATTATCAGCCGGGGTGGAAGGGCTTTCCAAGCGATGCAGGCATGTTGGCACGTATCCAGACCGGATTGCGTGAAATCAATGCCAGCACCACAATCGTGGCTACATAAGGCAACATGCTCAGCAACTGGCTAGCCACCTGCACACCTGTGGCCTGCAAGTGAAACTGCAACATGGTCACCCCACCAAACAGATAGGCACCCAGCAGCACCCGTACTGGCCGCCAGGTAGCAAAGGTGGTGAGTGCCAGTGCGATCCAGCCGCGCCCAGCCACCATGCCTTCTACCCACAGCGGCGTGTAGACAGTGGCAATATAGCCACCCGCCAAACCACACAGGGCGCCCCCCACCACCACAGCCAACAGACGGATGCGGCGCACTGGATAACCCAGTGCATGGGCCGACTCGGGGGATTCCCCCACAGCCCGCAGCACCAGTCCCGCTCGTGTACGGTACAAAAACCACACCAGCCCCGCCGTGAGTGCCATGGTCAGATACACCAGTGGATGCTGGCGAAACAACGCGGCGCCAAGCAGTGGGATGTCACCCAGCCAAGGCAGCGCATACTGGGGCAGCTCTGGCAGCTTGGCCTGCACATAGCCAATGCCCGCAAAGGCTGAAAAGCCCACCCCAAACAGGCTCAGAGCCAACCCCGTGGCATATTGATTGGTGCCCAGCCAAATCACCAGCAGGCCCAGCAAGGCCGCCAGCGCAGCCCCCGCAGCCATCGCGGCGGCAAACCCTAGCCACGGATTGCCGGTATGCACCACCGTGGCAAAGCCCGCCAGTGCTGCACACAGCATCATCCCTTCCGCGCCCAGATTGACGATGCCCGCGCGCTCATTGATCAACAGCCCCAATGCGGCCAGCGCCAGCACCGTGCCTGCACTGAGCGTAGACCCCAGCAGCAATGCGTATGACTCCATCTCACAGCCCTCCTTTCAGGGCAGCCGGTGTACGCACCCAGCGCACCCGGTAAGCCACCAGCGTGTCGCAGGCCAGCAGCGTAAACAGCAGCAAACCCTGAAACACGCCAGTGATCGATTTGGGGAGGCCCAGACGCGATTGCGCCAGTTCACCACCGATATAAAACATGCTCATCAGCACCGCCGACAACACCATGCCCACTGGATGCAGCCTGCCCACAAAAGCCACAATAATGGCGGCAAAGCCATAGCCCGCAGGCACATAGGGCGTGAGCTGGCCGATAGGCCCAGCCACCTCCAATGCCCCGGCCAACCCAGCGGCCCCACCAGATACCAGCAACGCCGTCCACAACGCCCGCCGCGATGAATACCCGGCATAGCGTGCCGCTGCCGGAGCCATACCACCGACCTGTTGGGCAAACCCGGCACGGGTACGAAACAAGAACACCCACAACGCAGCCGCCCCGACCAGCGCCAGCAATAACCCTATATGGGCGCGCGAACCAGCCATAAGGCGTGGAATTTGCGTTACCCGCTCAAAGGTGCGGGTTTGCGGAAAGTTGTAACCCATCGGATCTTTCCATGGGCCAAACACCAGCCAACCCAACACCAAGGTAGCGACATAGACCAGCATCAAACTGACGAGGATTTCATTGGCATAAAAACGGTCGCGCAGCCATGCCACCACCGCCGCCCAAGCCATGCCACCCAGCACCCCTGCCAGCAGCAAGGTGGGCACAATCCAGCTGCCAGTGTCGGGGCGGGCCAGCAGGGCAGTGCCGCCTGCTGCAATGGCCCCCATCACAAACTGCCCTTCGGCCCCGATGTTCCACACGTTGGAGCGAAAACACACCGCCAAGCCCAAGGCAATGAGCAACAATGGTGTGGCCTTGACCATCAGTTCACCCAAGGCATACGAAGATTTGAGCGGCTCCCAGAAAAACATCTGCAACCCCCGCACGGGGTCTTTGTCCAGTGCCACAAACAGCACCATGCCAATCAGCACAGTGATGCACAAGGCCAGCACTGGCGACCCATAGCGCCACCACTGCGAAGGTTGTGGACGGGCTTCAAGCTTGAACATGGTGATCCTTTCCGGCCTGCAATGCCTCCTGTTGTCCCAAATGGGCTTGCACATCACCATGCCACAGGCCACTCATCCATTCCCCAATACGCTCCACCGTCGCCTGCTCACGCTGTAAGCTGGGCGAGAGATGGCCTTTAGCCAGCACATACAGGCGGTCGCTCAACTCGAGCAGCTCATCAAGCTCCTCACTCAGCACCAGCACGGCACAACCAGCATCGCGCAGGGCCAAAATGGCGGCCCGAATCTGCTGTGCGGCCCCCACATCCACCCCCCAGGTGGGCTGGGCCACAATCAATAGCCGAGGCTGGGCATCTATCTCTCGACCCACAATAAACTTCTGCAAGTTGCCACCCGATAGCGATTGCGCTGGGGCGTCTGGCCCTGCCGCCTTGACACCAAAGCGTGCAATGATGGTGCGTGCCTGTTCTCGCAGGCGGCCCATGTGCAGCCAGCCGCCCAGACCCACAGCATCAGCGCGCGTCAACAGCAGGTTGTGCGCCAGCCCCATACTGGGCACGGTGCCCCGCCCCAAACGCTCTTCAGGCACAAAATGCAAGCCTAAGGCCCGCCGCGCCTGCGGCCCCAGATGCGCTACCTCTTGGCCCAGTACCTGCACCATCGCCGCAGCGGCGCGGGTGTCCTCACCAGATAGCGCCTGCAACAGCTCCTGTTGACCATTGCCCGACACTCCGGCAATGCCTACCACCTCTGCGGCCCGCACCTCCAAATCCACATCCATCAAGTCCACACCAAAGGACTGTGAACGAGGCAGGTTCAGCCCCACCAGTGCCAGCACCACCGCACCAGCCTGCACTGGGCGGTGCGTCAATGGTGGCGTGTCGCTACCAATCATCAGGCGCGACAAGGCAGCATTGGATTGCCCGCGCGGATCACATACCCCTGCCACTTCTCCGGCCCGCAGCACAGTACAAGCACTACAGAGGCTACGGATTTCATGCAGTTTGTGACTGATGTAAAGAATGCTGCACCCTTGCGCCGCCAACTGGCGCAACACCACAAACAGCTTTTCTACTGCCTGCGGTGTGAGTACCGAAGTCGGCTCATCCAAAATCAGCAGCCGGGGCTGGGTTAGCAAGGCCCGAATGATCTCTACCCGCTGCATCTCACCCACACTCAAGGTGTGCACCGGACGCAACGGATCTACATCCAGCCCATATTGCGCCGAAGTGCTTCGGATGCGCTCGACTACCTCGGGCAGTGCGATCTGTTGATCCAACCCCAACCAGACATTCTCAGCCACCGACAAGGTATCAAACAGGCTGAAATGCTGAAACACCATAGCAATGCCCAGCGCACGGGCCTCTTGCGGGTTGCGCACCTGCACGGCCTGCCCGTCAAAGTGCAAACTGCCTTCATCGGGCTGCACCGCACCGTAAATAATTTTCATCAGCGTGGATTTGCCTGCGCCGTTCTCACCCAATACAGCATGAATCTCGCCCGGCTGTACGGTCAGGGCCACATCTTTGTTGGCAACCACACCTGGATAGCGTTTGGTAATGCCCGCCAACTGCAACCGGGGTGGCGGAGTACAGACAGGGGCGGTAGAAAATGCAGAAAAGCTCATATAGCCATTGTCTCTCAGTGCTTTTCCAGCTTTTACCCGGGGCCATTTTGTTGTAATAGCACTGTCACCCAACCGGGCTATGGTCTGTGCATCCTCTCTAACGTTCAGGACACCAGCACATGCCTTCTACCGCTTCCATAGCCTGTGAAAGAGTGCTCACGCCGCTGTCTCCGGCCTTACGTCTGGGCCAAGGTCTGCTGGCCAAGCTGGTGCGATCTGGACAACTGCATTGCGTCTTTCAGCCCTTGGCGGATCTGCGCTCTGGCACCATCCATGCCCACGAGGCGCTGATTCGTGGCCCCGAAGGCACCACCTGGCACACCCCCGATGCCCTGCTCGACATTGCCCGACGTGAGCATGTACTGCAAGACTTTGAAATTTTTTGTGCCTACACCGCGTTGCAAGAGTGGGGGGCCACCGGTGCGGACGGACGCGTCTTTGTCAACATCAGTGCCGATGCTCTAGTGCAGGCGCTGGCGCTGTGTGGCACGCAAGGGCTGGCAGGCATGGTACGCAGTTGGGGCGTCAAACCCCGCATGGTGGTGCTGGAAATTACCGAACACGAACGGGTGGGCGACATGGCCCGATTGCGTCAAGCGGTGCAGAGCGTCCATGCGGCAGGGATGCGGCTGGCACTAGACGATTTTGGCGATGGGCGCTCTAGCCTACGGGTCTGGTCTGAGGTCAAACCCGATTTCGTCAAAATTGATAAATACTTTGTGCGTGACATCAGCGCCCAGCCACAAAACCTCCAAATGGTGCAGGCCATCAAAGGCATCGCCCAAGTTTTTGGAACTACCCTGATCGCCGAAGGCATAGAAACGGCCGCCGATTTGCGCGCTATCCGTGATTTGGATATTGCCTACGGTCAAGGCTGGCTGCTGGGGCGTCCGGCCCGCCAAGCAGCACAGACCCTGCCCACCTTGGCCCAAGAAGTCTTGCAAGACCACAGCGTGGCCGTCTTGCCCCATACCGCCCAAACCCCGGCCCCTCCGGGGGTACTGCGCCATATCTCGGTGGTGGCGGCCCCCACCCTGATGCCGGACATGGACAACGATGCTGTGGCAACCTGCTTTCAGCAGCATAGCCACCTGCATGCCCTGGCCATTGTGGAAGACGAACGCCCTATTGCGCTCATCAACCGCCAAACGTTCATGACCGACTACGCAACGCTGTATTTTCGTGAACTGCACGGTCGCAAATCTTGTCTGGCTTTTGCCAATCTGCAACCCAGGGTGGTGGAGCGCGACTGCGATGTCGGGCAACTGTTGGGCATTTTGACTTCCCAAGACCAACGCTACCTGAGCGATGGCTTCATCGTCACCGACAATGGCCGCTATGTGGGTCTGGGTACGGGGGAGCAACTGGTGCGTGCAGTCACAGAAGCACGGGTGGAAGCGGCCCGCCACGCCAACCCACTCACCTTCTTGCCGGGCAACATTCCCATCAGCCAACACATCCAGCGTTTGTTAGACCACAACGTCTCTTTTGTGGCCTGCTATGCCGATCTGAACCACTTCAAGCCCTTCAACGACCAATATGGCTACTGGCGTGGCGATGAAATGATCCGGCTGCTGGCGCGGGTCAGCACCAGCCATGCCGATGCCGAACGCGACTTTGTTGGCCATGTGGGCGGCGATGATTTCTTGCTGGTGTTTCAAAGCACGGACTGGCTGGCCCGCTGCCATGCCATCGTGAGTGAGTTCGCGCAGGAGGCGCGCAAACTCTTCGACCCCACCGCTCAGGCTGCAGGAGGCATCCATGCAGAAGATCGGCATGGCGTGCTGCGTTTCTTTCCCTGCACCACGGTCTCGATTGGGGCCACCTGCATTGCCCCCGGCCAACTCACCCAAGCAGAAGATGTGGCCAATCTGGCTGCGGTGGCCAAACACGAGGCCAAGCGCAGCACCCTGCCTGTAGTGGTGCATGGCGGCAGCACCCACCGCCCCCATCCACACCTGATAGCCGTGCCGCGCAGCCCCGAGCCATCCAGACAAGCACTGGTGGCCTGAGCAGTTACTGGGCCAGTGCAGATTCTGCCGCTGGCGGCGCTTTCCACCCACCCCCCACCGCCTTGTAGAGGGCAATCTGGTTTTGCCGTTGGGCCAACTGGGTTTGTGTCAGTGCCTGCTGGCTGGCAAACAGCGTGCGCTGGGCATCTAACACTTCCAGATGACTAGCCACACCATTGCGATAGCGCAGATCGGCCAATCGGAACCGTTCGGCTTCTGCCTGAACCTGTTCTTGCTGTGCCTGTAGCTGTGGCCCTAGGGTGGCATAACCCGCTAGCGCATCGGCCACTTCCCGAAACGCTGTCTGAATGGCCTTCTCATACTGTGCCAACGCCAAATCTCGGCTGGCCTGTGCTGCTTCCAGATTGGCCTGATTGCGCCCGGAGTCAAAAATGGGCAGCATGGCTTGGGGTGCCAGAGTCCAGCCCCAAGAGCCACTTTGGAACAGCCCCGACAGCGCACTGCTGGCCGTGCCCGCACTGGCCGTGAGTGCGATGCGCGGAAAAAATGCGGCGCGTGCAGCACCAATGTTGGCATGGGCCGCCACCAGTTGTTGCTCTGCCTGCCGAATGTCTGGACGGTGTTCCAACAAGTCTGAAGGCAGTCCCACGGGCACCTCACGCAATGCCGACCGGGCCTCTGTGCTCGAACGCAACTCCAGCAAAGTATCGGGCAGCGTTTGGCCTACCAGTTGCGTGAGTGCATTCACATCCAAGGCCCGCAGGCGCTGTTGCTGAGCCAAGGTAGCCCGTGCCGAAGCCAGCAAAGACTCGGCCTGTCGCAGATCCAGTGCAGAAGCTACACCCTGTTCAAAACGCAAACGCACCAGCCGCAGCGAATCCTCACGCGTTACCAATGTGCGCTGTGTCAGGGCCAGCAATTCATTGTTGGTTTGCAAACTCAGCCAAGTGCTGCTCACCGAAGCCACAAGGCTGGTCTGCACCGCATTGCGGGCCTCCTGTGTGGCGAGAAATTGGGCCAATGCGGCATCCTTGAGACTCGCAATACGCCCAAAGAAATCAATCTCC
The DNA here is from genome assembly GCF_042652905.1 of Giesbergeria sinuosa. Lineage (NCBI taxonomy): Bacteria > Pseudomonadati > Pseudomonadota > Betaproteobacteria > Burkholderiales > Comamonadaceae > Giesbergeria > Giesbergeria sinuosa. Next base: position 44,960 of record NZ_JBHSHJ010000006.1, read on the forward strand.
CACGAGGCCAGAGACAACCCAGCACTATAGGCACTGCTGATGTCGCCACTGCCATCGGTCTTGGGTTGGCGATTGCCCGTCACTCCTGCCTGGATGGTTGGCAACTGGTCGGCCTTGCGAATCTGGTACTGCGCCCGTGCTTGCTCCAAATTGGCCAATGCCGCCCGCAAGTCCCGGTTGTTCTGCAATGCCATTGCCACCAGTTCACGCAACCGCGCATCGTCAATAAAGTCTTGCCAGAGCACATTTGCCGCCGTGTGGGCATGACCCGCCTGCACAGCGTCGGTTGTCATGGGCCATTGCGGGGCCACTGGTGCCTCCGGGCGAACATACGCCGGTGTCATAGAACAACCGGCCAACAAGGCCGCGGCCATCCAAGTCAAAGTCAGCCGGGTATTACGCATGGGGGGTGCCTTCATGGTGGTGGGCCTCAATCCCGGCTGCCCGGGCATGTTCAACATACATCTTGCGCTGGCGCTCGCTGCCCTTGAACAAACTGCGCACTGCCACGAAAAAGATGGGCACAAAAAACACCGCCAGCAAAGTGCCAACGACCATCCCCGAAATCACCCCCGTACCAATGGCACGCTGGCTGGCCGAGCTGGCCCCCGATGCAATGGCCAAGGGCACCACCCCCAAAATGAAGGCCAGCGAGGTCATGATGATCGGACGGAAACGCAGATGGGCGGCCTCCAGCGCGGCCTCTACCACGCTGTGCCCCTGGGCTTGCAGGTCTTTGGCAAATTCGATAATCAAAATGGCGTTTTTGGCCGACAAACCAATAATAGTGATCAGGCCGACTTGGAAATAAACATCGTTGGTCATGCCCCGTGTGCTGATGCCCAACAGCACCCCCAGCACCCCCAGCGGCACCACCAAAATCACAGCCAACGGAATCGACCAGCTCTCATACAAAGCTGCCAAGGCCAAGAACACCGCCAAAATGGCAAAACCATACAGCACGATGGCTTGCGAGCCTGCCAGCTTCTCTTCGCGCGACTGGCCTGTCCATTCAAAGCCAAAACCCGGTGGCAACTGGCTAGCCAAGCGTTCCATCTCAACCATTGCATCCCCGGTGCTATAGCCCGGCGCAGCGCCCCCCGAAATACGCATGGCCGGATAGCCGTTGTAGCGCACCGTCTGCATGGCCCCCGATGCCCAGCGGGTAGTGGCAAATGCCGACAGTGGCACTGCCTTGCCAACATTGTTCACGGCTGTCAGCTTCAGAATGTCTTCTGGCTGCATTCGCTCCTTGGCTTCAGCCTGTACCACCACACGTTGTAAGCGCCCAGCATTGGGAAAATCATTCACATAGGCCGACCCCAAGGCGGTAGAGATACTGCTGTTGATGGCCGCAAAGCCCACCCCTTGGGCGTTGGCCTTGTCGCGGTCAATGTCTACTTGCAACTGTGGTGCGTCTTCCAACCCATCAGGGCGCACCCCCGACAGCACTTTGCTCTGACGGGCCATGCCCAAAATCTGGTTGCGTGCTGCCACCAAGGCATCGTGCCCATTGCCACCGCGATCCTGCAAGCGGAAGGTAAAGCCCGAACTGCTGCCCAATTCTGGAATAGGTGGTGGATTCAGCGGGAAGATAAAGGCATCGCGTATCCCCATCAACGCCCCCATGGCACGACCGGCAACCGCTTCGGCGGTGTGCGCCTCTCCGGGGCGCTCTGCCCAGTCTTTGAGCGTCACAAACGACAAGCCTGCATTTTGGCCCTGACCCGAAAAGCTAAAGCCCATCACCGCCACCATGCTCTGAACTTCAGGCTGCGCCAGCATGAAATCCTCTACCTTCTCCACCACAGCGCGGGTACGCTCCTGCGTGGCACCCGGTGGCAATTGGATATTGACCAACAAATTGCCTTGGTCTTCATTGGGCAAGAAGGAGGTTGGCAAACGCAAATACAACACCCCCACCGCTGCGACCAATGCCAAATAAACCACCATCATCCGGCCCGCACGGTGCAGCAACTTCGCCACCCAACCTTCGTAACCCTTGGCACTGCGGGCAAAACCCCGGTTAAAAGCGCCAAAAAATCCGGTCTTGGCATGTGCATGGCCTGCCTGCACCGGCTTGAGCAGCGTGGCACACAGGGCAGGAGTCAAAGACAGCGCCATAAAAGCCGAGAAAGCAATCGATACCGCCATCACAGCCGAGAACTGGCGATAGATGTTGCCTACCGAACCAGCAAAGAAAGCCAGTGGCACAAACACCGAAATCAGCACCACAGTGATACCGATGATGGCCCCAGAGATTTGCCCCATCGCTTTGCGCGTGGCTTCTAGCGGCGACAGCCCCTCCTCGCTCATGATGCGCTCGACGTTTTCCACCACCACAATGGCATCGTCCACCACAATACCGATCACCAGCACCATGCCAAACATGGTCAGCACATTGATCGAGAAGCCCAGCGCCAGCAAGGCACCAAAGGTGCCCAACAAGGCCACCGGCACCACAATGGTCGGAATGATGGTGTAGCGGAAGTTCTGCAAAAACAGAAACATCACCAAGAACACCAGCGCAATCGCTTCCAACAACGTTTTGGCTACTTGTTGAATAGAAATTTTGACAAAACCCGAGCTGTCATAAGGAATCGTCCACACCACACCGGGCGGAAAATATTTTTCCAGCTCTGCCAAACGCACCTTGACAGCCTCGGCGGCAGCCAAGGCATTGCCCGATGGCGACAGCTGCACCCCCATGCCCGAAGCAGGCTTACCATTGAGCCGTGCGCTGGTCGCATAGGACTGCGACCCCAGCTCAATGCGCGCCACGTCTTGGAGGCGCACCGTCGAGCCGTCGGCATTGGCCCGCAGCACAATCCGACCAAACTCTTCTACGTTGCTGAGTTGACCGGGCACCACCACCGTGGCAGAAATCGTCTGTCCCACCACATGGGGCAACTCGCCCAAGCTGCCCGCAGACACTTGCGCATTCTGTGCCTGAATGGCCGCAGCCACCTCCGCTGCCGACAGGTGGTATCCCTGCAACTTGGTAGGATCAACCCAGACACGCATGGCACGCTCGGCACCAAACAATTGCACTTGGCCAATGCCGGGCAGGCGCTGCAACTCGGGCACCACATTGCGCGAAGCGTAATCGCTCAGGGCTGAGACATCAATCTTCGGGTCGTTGGATGAAAGCATCGCAAACAACAGGAAGTTCGAGCGCGCCTTGTCCACGCGTACGCCTTGTTGGTTGACCACTGCAGGCAACCGGGGCGTAGCCCGTGACAAGCGGTTCTGCACTTCCACTTGGGCCAGATCCGCATTGGTGCCGGGTTCAAAACTCAGGGTGATGGTGCCAGAGCCATTGGCCTGGCTGACGGTCTCGATATACGCCAAACCGGGGGCGCCATTCATCTCGCGCTCAATCACCGCCAGCACGCTGTCTTCCAGCGTCTGTGCCGACGCACCGGGATAGGCCGCATTGATCACAATGGTCGGCGGGGCCACTGCGGGGTACTGGGCAACCGGCAGTTTGGTGATGGAGACAGCCCCCAACACCATAATGAACAAAGCAATCACCCAAGCAAAGATGGGGCGATCAATAAAAAATTTAGCCATGAATGAGGCTCCTTACTGCTTGGCCGTGCTGGCCGCTTCCGCCGCTGCTGCGCCAGCAGGTGCAGCGGGCTGGGGCACGCTGCCCGGCGCCTGCCACCGCACAGCCTTTACAGGCGTGCCCGGTGGCAGCATCTGCAACTTCTGGAAGCCGTCCACCATCACCTGTTCACCCGCCTGAAGCCCCTCCAACACAATCCACTGGTTATTGCGTGCAGCCCCTACCTTCACGGTGCGTGGCACCAGCTTGCCCTCAGCGGTCACCACCGTCACTTTGTCTCCTTGCTGGGTGCGGGTCACGGCCTGTTGCGGCAAAGTAATGGCATCAGCCACCTGGGCCTGCTCCAAGCGCACACGCACATACAGCCCCGGCAGCAATTCGACTTTGGGGTTAGGCACTTCGGCACGCAAAGTGATTTGTCCTGTAGTGGCATCTACTGTCAGATCCGAAAACAACAACTTGCCCGACAAAGGGTATTCACTGCCATCGTCCAACACCACTCGGATGCTGGCCGCTTCTTTCCCCGCCGCCCGCTTGAGTTGTCCCGCCTCCAAAGCCCGACGCAACTTCATCACCTCTGCAGCCGACTGGGTAAAGTTCACATATACCGGATGAATTTGCTGAATCACGGCCAGAGGCGTGCTCTCTCCCTGCCCAACCAACGCGCCTTCGGTCACCAATGCCCGGCCAATGCGGCCCGCAATCGGTGCTGTCACACTGGCGTGGCTCAGATTGATTTGCGCCGTCTGCACGGCTGCTTTTCCTGCAGCCACATCGGCCTGTGCCTGCTGTTCAGCCGCCACTGCATTGGCATATTCCTGCCGACTCACGGCATGGGCATCCACCAAAGGCTGATAACGTTGGGCCAATGCCGATGCTTGGGTCAGATTGGCCTGCGCCCGAGCCAACTGGGCCTGTGCGGTCTGCAAGGCCGCCTGATAAGGTGCCGGATCAATGACAAACAGCGGCTGCCCCTGCTTCACCTCACTGCCTTCTACAAATAGCCGTTTTTGCACAATGCCTGCAGCACGCGCCCGCACCTGAGCCACCCGTGACGCCTCCAAACGCCCTGGCAACTCCGTGACCAACCCCACATCACCCAATGCCGCCGTCACCACCCCAACTTCTGGGGCTGGCATCTTGCCCCCAGGGCCAGCCGCTGCCGCTGGTGCTTCTGTCTTGCCACAGCCAGCCAACAATAGCACCGCCACTGCACTGGCTACCACCGCACCTGCATCAAAGAATGGCCGCTTTGACAAAACAGCAGGTGACAAAGCAGTCTGGGAAAGACGCAACAAAGCAGGCATGGCAGGAATCCTTTGGCGGAAAAAGGCAGTGCGCACAGAAAAACGGCATCTTTGGAAAGACACCGCGCACACTGCTCCATCTTGAAGACAGGATGGTGAAAGAAGAGATGCAGTATACATACATTCGAGAATGTATGTATAGTACAAGCTTTGCCCCTGACAGTGGAGATGATTTATGGCGCGACGCACCAAGGCCGAGGCGCAGGCCACGCGCAACGGGTTACTAGATGCTGCAGAGCAGTTGTTCCAAGCGCGAGGTGTCTCACGCACCTCACTGAACGATATTGCGACCGCTGCCGGTACAACGCGCGGGGCTATCTATTGGCATTTCAAGGACAAGGCTGACCTGTTCAATGCCATGATGGAGCGGGTCACGCTGCCATTGGAAGAGATTCACGCACAGGCCAGTCTGGTCACCGATGGCGATGCCCTCACCCAACTGCGTACTGCTTTATTGGGTGCATTGCACATCATTGCCACCGATGCTTCTACCCGACGGGTACTGGAAATTGCCATCCACAAAATGGAATTAACCAACGAGCTTGTGGCCGTGCAAGAACGCTGTTTGCGCATCTACCGTCAGTGTGTAGAACACAACCAATTGGCCTTGACCTCAGCCGTACAAGCGAGGGGGCAAGCATTGGCTATTCCTTTGCACACAGCAGCCACAGGCTTGCAGGCGCTGGTCGAAGGGCTGGTACAGCACTGGCTGCTGAACCCGCAGGCCTTTGATTTAGAGCAGACCGGCCAACAAACGATGGATGTGTATCTGGCAGGGCTGACCTTGTCCATGCGCCCCCCACTGCAAGAAAAAACCCCCGGCCAATCTTGCTGATCGGCAGGGGGCTGCTGTGAGTAGCTCAGGCCTCAGTGGCGGGATGCTGCGCCTGCCGCGCCCCCACGAAACACCTTGAAAAACTCCGAAGAATTGGGATCTAGCAGCAGCACATCGCTCTTCTTACTGAAGCTGGCTTTGTAGGCATCTAGGCTGCGGTAAAACTGGGCAAACTGCGGATCGCGGCCAAAGGCTTCGGCATAGATGCGGGCCGCCTCGGCATCGCCCTCGCCCTTCACCTTCTGCGCATCACGGTAAGCGTTGGCAATGGTGATTTCACGCTGGCGGTCGGCGTCGGCACGGATCTTTTCGCCCTCAGCCGCCCCCGTGGAGCGCAACTCGTTGGCCACACGCTTGCGTTCAGCTTCCATACGGCGATACACCGACTCGGTGATGGACTCCACATAATCGACACGGGTGATACGCACATCCACCACGTCCACGCCCCAGGGCTTGCTACCACGCACCGACTCCAGCACCTCACGCTTAACATCGGCCATCAACTGCTCGCGCTTGGAAGACAGCAACTCCTTGACGGTACGCTTGTTGATTTCTTCTTGGAAGGCATTGCGCACCACCCGATTGAGTTGGGTCGCACCAGCATTCTCATCCAACCCCACATTGCGGATGTATTCAGACGGCTCACTGATACGCCAACGCACATACCAGTCGATCACTACCCGTTGCTTTTCTGCGGTCAGCATGGGTTCGGTATCTGTGCTGTCCAGTGTCAACAAACGCTTGTCAATGTACGACACGTTTTGGAACGGTGGCGGCAGCTTGAAATTCAGACCAGGCTCGGTAATGACTTCTTTGATTTGTCCCAGTGCGTAGACAACGCCAAATTGGCGCTGATCCACCACAAACAACATAGAACTGGCCAATGCCAGCAGAGCAAAAACCGAGGAAGCAAAAAATCCAACACGATTCACATCGTTCTCCTAGCGTGCTTCACGGTCACGTGTACGGCCGCTGTCGCGTGTGCGAGCATCCACCGACATATTTCCCGAGGGTGTGGACACCGGGGGCGTGGCAGTGGAAGCGGGTACACCCACCACATCTGAGGCAGACGCAGTGCCACCTTGCAGAATTTTCTCTAGCGGCAAATACAGCAGATTGCCACCTTGGCGCGAATCGACCATCACCTTGGTGACATTGCTGTAGATTTGCTGCATAGACTCGATATACAGGCGATCACGGGTCACTTGGGGCGCCTTCTGGTATTCGGCCAACACAGAGCTAAAGCGTTGTGCATCCCCCTGTGCTTGCGCCACAATCCGGGCCTTGTAGGCTTCGGCCTCTTCCTTGAGCCGCGAGGCAGAACCCACAGCACGCGGCACTACGTCATTGGCGTAAGCCTGTGCTTCATTCTTGGCCCGTTCGCGCTCTTGCCCTGCTTTGAGCACGTCATCAAACGCCGACTGCACCTGCTCGGGTGGCCGTACGCCGCCTTGCTGCAAATTAATACCCACCACCTCTACACCAACCTTGTAACGGTCTAGGATGGTTTGCATCAAGGTGCGTACACGGGGGGCAATTTGGTCGCGCTCTTCTGCCAGTGCCGTATCCATACGCATCTTGCTCACCACCTCGCGCACAGCAGTTTCTGCCGCCTGGGTCACAGCATCGGCTGGGTTTTTGCTTTCAAACAACCAAGCTCTGGCATCGTTGAGTCGGTATTGCACGGCAAACTTGATCTCAACGATATTTTCATCTTCGGTCAACATGGCCGACTCACGCAGACCTGTAGACTTGATGATGCTGTCGCGCCCAACATCGGTAGAACGAATCTGCGTCACAAACACCAACTCGTGGCGTTGAACCGGATAAGGCAAACGCCAGTTGAAACCAGCCCCCACCGTGCTGTGGTACTTGCCAAACTGGGTAATCACCGCCTGTTGGCCTTCCTGAACAATGAAGAACCCTGTGCCCAACCAGATCAGCACAGCAATGGTGGCAATCACACCAACACCCAGACCAGCGCCCTTCATGTCTGGCGGCACATTGCCACCATTGCCATTACCGGCACCACCACCCGGCTTCTCACCAAAGAGCCCCGCCAGTTTGCGGTTGAGATCGCGCCACAACTCGTCCAAGTCTGGGGGTTGTTGCCCCGTTTGGTTGCTTGAATCACGTCCTCGTGGCGCAGGGGGGCGCTCAGAAGGGGGGCGCGGGGTGGGGGGAGGCTGTTTGTCATCACCAGAGTTGTTGTCACCACGCCCCCAGCGCGGATCGTTGAGATTGAACATCCCACGCAGGCGCTGCAACACAGGTGCCCAGCCACGAAGAGAAGATGGTTGGTTCATGCAAAAATTCTCTGATTCTGATTTCAGTTAGCTTAAAACAACAACGCCTAACCCGGATCTTGGGACTGCAAGAAAGGGACATCGGCCTGTGTGGGCATCTCTGTCAAAGCCACAATCGTTGCTGCCAATTGGCTGCGCAGACCTGCCAACCCAACACCTGTGCGGGCGCTCACAAACACACGGGGAATCAAGCGGCCATCAAGCTCATAAACATCCTGCAACAGTGCAGGTTGTTGGCCCTCGGGCAACGCATCGATCTTGTTGAACACCAGCAATTGTGGAACATCGATTGCACCGATTTCTTCCAGCACCTGTTGCACCTGTTGGATCTGTTCAGGAAATTTTGGATTGGCAGCATCAATCACATGCAACAGCAAATCCGCATCCACTGCTTCTTGCAACGTGGCTTGAAAGGCATCGATCAGGCCATGTGGCAAGTCTCGGATGAATCCCACCGTATCGGACAAAGAGACCGAACGTTGAAGTTCGCCAATATAGAACTGGCGTGTGGTGGTATCGAGCGTGGCAAAAAGCTGGTCTGCGGCAAAAGCCCTGGCTTTCACCAGTGCGTTGAACAAGGTAGATTTACCGGCATTGGTGTAACCCACCAGCGAGACATTGAAGGTGTCACGCCGCTCGCGTTGACGCCGTTGGGTCGAGCGTTGGCGTTTGACCTTGGACAGCCGCTCTTTGAGCCGTTTGATCGCTTCGCCAATCATGCGGCGATCCAATTCAATCTGGGCCTCACCAGGCCCACCACGGGCACCAATCCCTCCCCGTTGCCGCTCCAGATGTGACCAACGGCGCACCAAACGGGTACTGAGGTAGTTGAGCCGAGCCAATTCAACCTGCAATTTACCTTCGTGACTTCTGGCCCGTTGGGCAAAAATCTCCAAAATCAGAAAGGTACGGTCATTGACCGGCAATTCGAGGTGGCGCTCCAGATTTCTTTGCTGTGCGGGGCTGAGTGCCTGATCAAACAGGACTTCAACCGCTCCATGCATCTGTGCCAGCAAACGTATCTCATCTGCTTTGCCGCTACCCACAAACAAGGCTGCATCTGGCGCCTTGCGTTTGCAAACTACCGATGCCACAGGCCGCATTCCTGCGGTCTGCGCCAACAGGCCCAACTCTTCTAGCTGGGCATCAAAATCCACAGTCCCAAAATCTACCCCCACCAAGAGTACGGGTGTAGATTTTTCTTGGCTCGCGTTATCTGATTTCAAATCAATTTTTAGTTGAAGTCTACGGCTAATGCTTAGGAATTTTCAGGATCTGTATTTTCAGCAATTGAAAAATTCACCGCACGCCCTGGGACTATGGTAGATATAGCATGTTTGTAAACCATTTGCGTGACTGTGTTACGCAAAAGCACCACATACTGATCAAAAGACTCGATCTGACCTTGCAACTTAATACCATTGACCAAATAAATGGAAACCGGCACATGCTCACGCCGCAGGGCGTTCAGAAATGGATCTTGCAGAATTTGACCTTTGTTGCTCACGATATTCTCCGTGTTAAAAATAGAAGTAGATGGTAAAAAGGATTGAAGCAACTATCGGCAATGAATTTTATTTTCAGGCACCAAAACTCAGCATTAACAACCAAGACGATGATTAATCATCCTGATTGGCATAAGGGTTTTTAGAGGTTTTCATCTCTATGCGCAACGGGGTGCCAACCAAGTTGAACTCTTTGCGGAAGCGCCCTTCCAAAAATCTTTTGTAAGCCTCTGTGACATGCTCCAAAGAATTACCGTGGATCACAATCACGGGTGGATTCATGCCCCCCTGATGGGCATAACGAAGCTTAGGACGGAACATGCCCGAGCGTTTGGGACTCTGAAACTGCACCGCCTCTAGTAACAAACGTGTCAATACGGGCGTAGGCATCTTGCAGACAGCAGCCTGATGGGCCTGCAAAATAGCGGGCCACAAGGCGGCCAATCCTTGCCTCTTGGCCGCAGAAATAAAATGCAAGGCAGCAAACTTGAGAAACCCCAACTTGCTTTCTATGGCGCGCTCGACCAACTGACGTTGGTACTCGTCCACAGCATCCCATTTGTTCACCGCAACCACAACAGCACGGCCACTTTCTAGAATGTATCCAGCAATATGGGCATCTTGGTCTGTAATGCCTTGGGTGGCATCAAGCAAGAGCAACACCACATTGGCAGAATCAATGGCCTGCAAGGTCTTGACGACAGAAAACTTTTCAATGGCTTCAAATACCCGGCCTTTACGACGCAACCCTGCCGTATCGACCAATTCAAATTTTTGACCATCGCGCTCAAAGGGCACCGAAATGGCATCTCTGGTGGTACCTGGCATATCAAATGCCACCAAGCGTTCCTCACCCAGCCAAGCATTGATCAAGGTAGATTTGCCAACATTGGGGCGCCCCGCCACGGCCAATTTGATGCTGGCATCAGGCTCTGCACCCACATCATCCGTGTCGTCCAATCCCAAGTCGTTGAGTGCCAGCTCAATCAATCCGCGGATGCCCTGCCCATGTGCCGCAGAAATGGCATGAACCTCACCCAACCCCAGCTCATAAAACTCTGAGAGCTGCATCCCCTCACGCATCCCTTCGGCCTTATTGGCTACCAGGACGCATTGCTTACCCAAACGCCGCAAATATTGTGCAATATCGTGGTCTTGACCAGAAAGACCCGCACGGGCATCGACCACAAACACCACCACATCGGCCTCTGCGACCGCTTGTTGTGTCTGACGGGCCATTTCGCGATAGATACCAGAGGAGGCGTCAGGCTCAAAACCACCGGTATCGATCACAATATACTCGTGCTTGCCCTGCTTCCCACTTCCGTAATGGCGGTCACGCGTTAAACCAGCAAAGTCTGCGACGATCGCATCCCGAGACTTTGTCATGCGGTTGAAGAGGGTAGATTTCCCCACGTTGGGACGACCTACCAAAGCGATGACTGGTTTCATTGATAATTTTATTTATTCTGGACGAAAGCCGTATATTTTTCCTGCGGCCGTTGTGACCACCAAGGTGTTTCCGGCAATCATGGGTTGCGCCAAAATACCGGAATCGTCGGTTTTTACACGGTTGAGCAGGCTTCCGTCAGTTTTGGACAGGAAATACAAGTTCCCCGTGCTGTCACCAACAATCACCGAGCGCCCCAACAGCAAAGGTGGAGACAGCTTGCGATACTTCAACTGGTCTGTAGACCATAGCTGCGAACCATTGCTGCGGTTCCAAGCTACCACCATACCATTGCTTTCCACGCCATAAACGGCTTGCTGATCTCCATCAACGCCATGAATACCGTGGGACTTTTGCGTCCACAGCATTTTACCGTTGCCGGCATTGACACAGGCCACTACCGATTGAAAAGACCTTGCACATAACACACCATTGGTTTTGCTGACTGGCCCCACCAAGTCCACCAGACGCTCAATCTCATTGGTGCCTCTGGGAATCGACAAGGGAGACTCCCACAACACACTGCCCGTGTCTGGCTGAATACCGGCCAATCTGCCATAAACCCCTACCAGCAAGGTATTGTTCATGGCGGTCAAGACACCGGCTTGTTGCAGCACCAGACTCTCGTTGGTGGTAGAAGGCGTTTGCGTCCACAGCCGATGGCCCGCATTGGCATCAAATGCCATGATGCTCCTGTCTGTGCTGAGCAGGAACACGCGCCCCCCAGCCACCAATGGGGCGGTAAAGACGGGTGCCGTCAAGCGTTGACGCCATTTTTCCTGACCAGCTACCAACAAAACCAGTTCGTTATTGGCTGACACCACAGCCACCACGTCACCGTCTACCCCTGCTCCGGCGGTGAGTGCCTCTTGCAAAGAGGCTTTCCACAACGCATGGCCTGTGTTGGCGTCGATAGCGGTCACTTCCCCATCAGAGGAAGCTACTGTGAGCACATGGGCCTTGGCTTGCATGGACATCTGTGCCTTGAAGGCTGTGCCCACTTTGGCCGTCCATGTTTGCTGTATGTTCAAGAGCGGCGCATGGACTTCTATATCCTTGGGCTTGTTCTCTGGGCTAGAGCCCAGAAAAGAGCAAGCGCCAAGCATCAAACTGGCCAGTACCACCCCCAACCAACGGGGTGAATGCCGTAGAGGCTTCAGGTTTGGATCTGTTTTCACCCTGCTACCCCCTTACCAGCAGACGCTGCCGAAGAACCCGACGGATTGACACCCAACGCATTGAGCTTGAACTCCACTAGCCGCCTGTACTCTGGATTAGCACCAGATTTCTCGTGGGCCAGCAGATACTGCTGAACGGCATCGGTCGGCTTTTGTTGCAGCATTTGAATATCACCTTTGCGGTCTGCCACAATGGCTTCAAACTCTGGTGGAAAAGCTACGGCCAGTTGCTGCAACGCTTCATCATAAGCGCCTTTTTCCATCAACAAGCTGGCGAGGCGCAGACGTGCAATTGATTTGTATCCTTCATCAGCACCGCTTTGTGCCACCCACGAAAGCGCGTCCTCAGGTTTGACTGGCCCTGGTTTTTCTTGGGCTGCTTTGGAAGCCAACAAACCCGCCTGCACCGCCTGATGGGTGCTGGCATATTTTTCACGGATGTCATTGAAGGCTTGCCCCACCCTCGACTCATTTTTGGCCAAGACAGACGTGCTCAATTCTTCCAGCAAAGCCGCGGCCTGCATGGACTGTCGGTTTTGCCAGAATTGATAGCCATTCCAGATGGCTATCGATCCAAAAATAAGCAACAGTGCCGAACTGATCAGGGTACCCCAAGTGTTCCAGAAGTGCTTGAGCTGGTCTATTTGCTCTTGTTCTTCAAGATCGAGATGATTGGCCATAAAGTGAACCCCGATTTAATGGGTGGATTTAAAGACGGCTGCCCACTCATGGACATGGGCAATGGCGTATTCCTGCTGTTGGCCTTGACCATCGCGCAGAGCCTTGACGATCACATGGCCACGAGAGACCTCATCTTCGCCAAAGATCAAGGCATACCGGGCGCCACTGGCATCGGCCTTCTTAAATTGCGATTTCATGCTGCCCATCCCCTCACCAGGCTGGGTGGGACTGTGCATTTGTACTGAAGTTCCCAGTGCGCGCAATTGCTGCAATAACGCGAATGCAGCTGGCAATACGGCAGCACTGGGCAAAATAGCGTAGGCATCAGGGGCCACAGGCTGTGGCGCGGCTCCTTGCTCCTTGAGCAGTTCCAGCACCCGCTCAACCCCCAAAGCCCAACCCACCGCTGGAGCGGGCTTGCCACCAATTTGTTCAATCAAACCATCGTAGCGGCCACCACCACAAATGGTACCTTGGGAGCCCAGCTGCTCGGTGATGAACTCAAACACCGTCAGGTTGTAATAGTCCATGCCCCGCACCAAACGCGGGTTGATCTGCCAAGCCACGCCAGCGGCAGTGAGAATAGATTGCACCGTGTGCAAATGGGCCAACGAGGCTTCACCCAAAAAATCAAGCAGGCGTGGCGCGGCTTCAACCAACGCCTTCATGGCTGGGTTTTTGGTGTCGAGAATGCGCAGGGGGTTGCTATGTAAACGCCGGCTGGCATCTTCATCGAGCTGATCGGCATGGGCCTCGAAATAGGTAATGAGCGCGGCACGGTGGGCCTTGCGTTCTTCAGGCTGACCTAGGCTGTTGAGTTCTAGGCGAACGTTGGTCAAGCCCAGTTCTTTCCAGAGTGCATCGGCCAGCAGGATCAATTCAGCATCCACTTCGGCACCCGGAAACCCCAAGGCCTCCGCACCCATCTGATGAAACTGTCGATAGCGTCCCCGCTGAGGCCGCTCGTGGCGGAACATCGGCCCCATGTAGTACAGGCGCTTGCCACCTTCATACAGCATCGAGTGCTCGACCACCGCCCGCACCACGCCAGCAGTGCTTTCAGGGCGCAAGGTGAGCTGCTCACCATTGAGGCGGTCTTCAAAAGAGTACATCTCTTTTTCGACGATATCTGTGACTTCGCCCAAGCCCCGGATAAAAAGGCCAGTGTTCTCTAGGATGGGGGTGCGGATATTTTGGTAGGCAAAGCGCGCCATCAGTTGGCGCACCTTGTCTTCTAGCCACTCCCATTGTGCAGAATGGGGTGGCAAGATGTCATTCATGCCCTTGATGGCTTTGATTTTTCCAGCTTTGGTCACAGTCTTGTTGTTCTCGGTACTCACACGCATCCCTCATCCATAAAAACCAGAATCCACCACATTAGGCACCGAACCGCTGCGCCACATAGTTGTCCACGATTTGGTGAAATTCGGCAATGATCTGGCCACCGCGCAGAGTGGTCACTTTTTTGCCATCAATAAACACTGGGGCCGCAGGCGCTTCGCCAGTACCGGGCAGGCTGATACCAATATCGGCGTGTTTGCTTTCACCAGGGCCATTAACGATGCAACCCATTACCGCCACCTTGAGGGTTTCGACCCCTGGGTATTGGGTGCGCCAAGTGGGCATTTGCTGACGCAGGTAGTCGTCAATTTGCTTGGCTAACTCTTGAAACGTAGTACTGGTGGTACGGCCACAACCGGGGCATGCCGTGACGCTGGGGTTGAACGTGCGCAAACCCAAGGCCTGCAAAATCTCAGACGCCACCACCACCTCTTGGGTACGCGACTCGCCGGGCTGAGGGGTGAGAGAGACACGAATGGTGTCGCCAATGCCTTCTTGCAATAACACCGACAGCGCCGCCGCAGAGGCTACCGTGCCTTTGGTGCCCATGCCAGCCTCGGTCAGGCCCAGATGCAAGGGATAGTTGCAACGGCGGGCCAACTCCCGGTAAACCGAGATCAGATCTTGTACGCCACTGACTTTACACGACAAGATGATTTGCTCACCGGGCAGGCCCATGGCTTCAGCCCACTGAGCCGATTGAATGGCCGAGGTAATGAGTGCCTCGTACATGATTTGCTTGGCATCACGGGGGGTGGCACGCAGGGCGTTATCGTCCATCAACCGAGCCAGCAGTTCTTGGTCTAAGCTGCCCCAATTGACACCGATACGCACCGGCTTTTGCCAACGCATGGCGGCCTCGATCATCTGACCAAACTGGCGGTCGCGCTTCTCCCCCTTGCCCACATTACCGGGGTTGATACGGTATTTGGATAAAGCCTGCGCACAGGCTGGGTAGTCCGTGAGCAGGGTATGGCCGTTGTAGTGGAAATCACCCACCAACGGCACGTCAATACCCATGCGGTCGAGCTGCTCGCGCACATACGGCACCGCTGCGGCAGCTTCAGGGGTATTGACCGTGATACGCACAAGCTCAGAGCCTGCCTGTGCCAACTCTTTGACCTGAATGGCTGTGGCAATGGCATCGACAGTGTCGGTGTTGGTCATGGACTGGATGCACACGGGGGCATCGCCACCGATACGCACCTCACGCGTCCCCCACACCACCTTGGCTTGGCGGCTGCGGCGGGCTAGGGGGGCTGCCACGGCAATGGCTTCTGTGGTGTCTTGGGGAGTTTGCATTACTTCACCTCAAATTTGGCGACATTTTCCCGAGACAGTGCGGCAATTTCAAAACGCGCACCACGCACATAAACATCGGTCATATCGGCCCGGCCCACGGTCACCCACAGGGGAGGTGAATGGGTGACGGTCACACTCTCGCCACTGGCCAGCGTGCGCTGCAATACCGTTGCACCTTTGGCATCGCGGACATGAATCCAAGAGGATGCACGGGCGCTCAACACCAAGACACCCTCAGCAGAGACAGCAGGGGCTGTCTGTGGGGAAGAAGATGCTGCCACTGTGGCAGGAGAGGGCGACAGAGGAAGCTGCTGCGGGGTGGCAGGCTGGGGCTGACTTAGTGCCAGTGTGGGAGTGGTGGTGGGCGGTGCCACAACCACGCTGGGCGTTGTTGGCACAGTGGGTGGTGGGGTGGGGATGTGATCGGTTTTTTCTGCGTCCAGCCTAGCAGCAGGCGCAGGCGCTGGGGCAGATAGCTCTTCTTCGGGTATTTCTGGCTCAGTTTCTGAACGCTGGGGCAGGAAAAACACCAGCAAAGCACCCAGCAGCAGAGCAAAAATAGCCAGCGTGATCGACTTACCCCCCAGCACGGTAAACAGTGAGCGGCTGCGCTCGTCACGCAAACGGGTATTGATACCTTCACTGTTATGTGCCAACCGAGGCAAGGCACCTGGAGGCATGGCTGCCAAAACTTCTGCGGCGTCTATTTTGAGCGTTCTACAGACGCTGGCTGCAAATGCACGAACGAAATTGGCATCTGGAAACACAGCAAAGTTATCTGCCTCCAGCGCCTCTAATTTAGCCACAGGCACTTTGAGCGAGGCGGCCAGCGTCTCGACATGCAGTCCTTGGGCTTGACGCGCTTGGCGCAACAAACTACCGGGGGATACCGAAGGCGGTGCTGCAAATGGCACTGTGGCCTCAGTGGGGGCGCTTGACAACTCACTCATCAAAGCGCCCCTTATCGTACAAGGCGAGTTCGGAGGAGTCTGGGAACCGTTTGCGCAACTGGTCTGCCAATTGTTGCATGGCCACCACATTACGCAAGGCCCGCTCTACCTTGATACCCAACCACAGTGTTTCGGCATTCGACATTTCGCTATTGTTCAAACGACGGATGTAAAACTGGGCCCGCACCAACTCATTGCGCCGCAAAAGCAAACTGGACAGGTGGTAGGCCACCACTGGGTTGCCTGCATCGAGTTCATAGGAGCGCATCAAGGCCTGCTCGGCGGCCACCTCGTCACCCGCCCTGGCATGGCAAAGCCCCTGCGCCATCAAGGTCTTGCTACGGGCAGCATAGGTAGGATGGGCCAACACCTGCATAAAGATGTCGTTGGCCTGCGGATATTTTTTTTGTGAACAGAGCAACCATGCCCGGTTGTGCAGAAGATTCGGGTCGGTGGGACGCAAATCCAGCGCCCGCTGGAAGCTGGTGTCGGCCTGTGCATACTCATTGAGCCGCATGTAAATCAGACCGAGCAGGTTGTAAGCGTCGGCATAACCAGGGTCGGTGACCAATGCTTGTTTAACTTCGTCCAGAGCTACCGAGGTTTGACCCGCCTCGAAATAATTGGCAGCCAACTCCAAACGAATACGGGCCCGGCGACGTGCTTCACCCTCCTCAGAGGGCGACAAAACGTCACTGTTTGCCACCGGAGGATGCCCAGTAGCGCAGCCAGACAGGCCACCGAGACACCAAAGCAATATCCCGATTCCTGCCCAATAACGGCCTTTCTTGGTCAGACCTGGGGGCATTTCAGTGCTTCTCCTGCCCGGAGGCGATGGGTGTCAGCACAATAGTACGCCGCTGCGCCATGCGTTCGGTAGCACGGGTACGATCTTGCACTTCACCTGCCAGTTGTCCGCAGGCGGCATCAATATCGTCGCCACGTGTTTTGCGCACGGTGGTCACAATGCCCGCATCATTGAGCAATTTGGCAAACGCCAATACCTGTGGCTGTGCAGAACGGTGCAAACCTGAAGCAGGAAAGGGATTGAAAGGGATAAGGTTGAACTTGCACCAAGCCTTGCCATTGGCATAAGAGCGCACAAGCCGGATCAGTTGCTGGGCGTGTTCTGGCTGGTCATTGACGCCATCCAGCATACAGTATTCAAAGGTAATGAAATCGCGCGGCGCATGGGCCAGATAACGCACACAGGCTTGCATCAACTCATCAAGGGGATATTTGCGGTTGAGCGGCACCAGGTGGTCGCGCAAAGTGTCGTTGGGCGCATGCAGGGAGACAGCCAAGGCCACGGGGCAATCCACTGCCAGTCGATCTATCATGGGCACGATGCCAGAGGTGGACACCGTCAGGCGGCGGCGCGACAGCCCATAGCCGTGGTCGTCCAGCATGGCACGCAAAGCAGGCAACAAGGCGCTATAGTTCTGTAAAGGCTCGCCCATGCCCATCATCACCACATTGGAAATCACCCGTTCTGAGACGCCAAGGCGAGCGCGCAGGGTGTGCTCGGCAAACCAGAGCTGGGCCAATATTTCTGCAGTGCTCAGGTTGCGGCTAAAACCTTGGTGTCCGGTAGAGCAAAAGCGGCAGCCCACAGCGCAACCCGCCTGTGAAGAAACACACAGGGTGCCCCGGTCATCTTCGGGGATAAAGACGGTTTCAACTGCATTACCGGCACCCACATCAAACAGCCATTTGACAGTGCCGTCCGCAGATTGGTGCTCGCTAACCACTGGCAAGGTGCTGATATGCGCGCAGGTGGCCAACTTTTCGCGCAGCGACTTAGCCAAATCACTCATTTGGCTGAAATCGCTGGCACCCCGCTGGTGAATCCAGCGGAACAATTGGGTAGCTCGAAAACGCTTCTCACCCAGCCGCTCACAAAAAGCGGTCAGGCCTTCAAGATCAAAATCCAGCAGATTGGTGCTCATGTCTTTGCAAAAACGCTTTCGTGCTTGTTGCCCCCATTCATGGGCTGACGCTGCATCCCGAGGGTGTGCGGTGCCAAGCCCGGCATGGGGTACGCCATCTCAGCGCGAGTAAACGTTCAGGCCAGCGAAGAAGAAAGCGATTTCTACAGCGGCTGTTTCGGGGGCGTCAGAGCCATGCACAGCGTTGGCATCGATGCTGTCGGCAAAGTCAGCACGGATGGTGCCAGCGTCTGCCTTCTTGGGGTCGGTTGCGCCCATCAGTTCGCGGTTTTTCAAGATAGCGTTTTCGCCTTCCAGAGCTTGAATCATCACGGGGCCGGAGATCATGAAATCGACCAGATCCTTGAAGAAGGGACGCTCTTTGTGCACAGCGTAGAACTGTTCGGCTTCGAGGCGCGACAGGTGGGCCATACGGGCAGCAACCACCTTGAGGCCAGCGGCTTCAAAACGGGCGTAGATTTGACCGATGACGTTCTTAGCAACTGCGTCGGGCTTGATGATGGAGAGAGTGCGCTCGATAGCCATAAGATTTCCTGATGAAACAAAGGTGGATAAAAGGGCTGCCTCTGATGAAACAGAGACAAAGCTTTTGATTCTAACTCGCTGTGTTGACGCCCACGCTTACCGGCGGCCTCGCCCGCCCGTGCCACGGCTGTTGCGGCGCTGCTCTTGGCGGTAACGAGACAGGCTGTCGGTGCCGATGTAGCCGACCGAAGTTTTCATGGGATCGGGCTGCTGGGCGGTTGTGCCTGTCTGGCGGGTGTTGCTGCGCTTTTCCACGGCACCTCGGGGCAATGGTGCCGCTGTGCCAGTACGTACATTGGTGCCGCGTGTGGTGGGTGTGGGGCCACGGCGCATAGGAGCAGAACCGGGTTGGGCCTTCTGGGCCAGTGTGTTCAGGCCCGTAGCTTGCAACAGCGCATTGATATCACGCTCATCCAGCTCCAACCAAGCACCACGCTTGAGACCGCGTGGCAGCACCATCGCCCCATAACGAATACGGATCAGACGGCTGACAGCATGGCCCACGGCTTCAAACATGCGGCGCACTTCACGGTTGCGACCTTCAGAGATGGTGACGCGGTACCAGCAGTTGGAGCCTTCTCCCCCGCCTTCTTCAATGGAGCCAAAGGAGGCCATGCCATCATCCAGCTGCACGCCATCGAGCAAGCGTTGCCGCTCCTCTTTACTCAAAGCCCCCAACACCCGTACGGCATATTCGCGCTCCAAGCCAAAACGCGGGTGCATCAACTGGTTAGCCAACTCGCCGGAGCTGGTGAACAGCAATAAGCCCTCGGTATTTAAATCCAGACGGCCCACCGACTGCCACTTGCCCTGCATCAGGCGTGGCAATTTACGAAACACCGTTGGGCGGTTTTGTGGGTCGTCTTGGGTCACGACCTCGCCCACTGGCTTATGGTAGGCAATCACCCGTGGTGGTGGTGGATCAATGCGGAAACGAATGGGCTTGCCATTGAGCTTGACCACATCTCCGTACTGCACCCGTTGTCCGATATGGGCAGGTTCGTTGTTGACAGAGATGCGCCCCTCCAAGATCAACTGCTCCATCTCTAGACGCGAACCCATTCCGGCCTGGGCCAACACCTTGTGCAATTTGGGTGTCTCTACCTGTGGCAACAACACCCGTTTAGGCGGCAATGCCTCGGCGCTGGTTTCGTCGGCATCGAACTGACCAGACACCACGTCAGCAAAATCGTATCCACTTACCTTGGGCGCTGCAGAAGACGCTGCTGTGGGGCGCTTTTGGGGCAGGGCCGTGCGCGCACCAGACTCCTTTGCGGCCCCATTGTTGCTTGGGCGCGAGCGGGAAGGACGATTTTTGGCGGCAGGACGTTTGGCACTGCCTTGGGGGCGGTGGGGCGGCTCGGCAGGCTGAGCGGAATCGCCGGAGAGAAGCTCTGGATTCATGGATATTTTGCGCAATGCCAAAGCATTGCCCGATAGGGACAAAAAAGAATGGCGCCCTTATGCCTTATGGCCTCTGGACTTGCGGCGATGCAGGCGTCGTCGTGGGCAAACCATCGTCCTGCAGGGACTCCAAGGTTTGCAAAACTGGCAAGGAACCGGATGGTTCAAGCGAACCCTCCAGAACCGGCAACTGGCTCAAGGACTGTAGCCCCAGATCATCCAGAAACTGGCGGGTGGTAGCCAACAGTGCCGGACGGCCCACCGATTCACGGTGGCCGATAGTTTCTACCCAGCCACGATCTTCCAATTGCTTGATGATCAGACTGTTGACCGTCACACCGCGGATATCCTCGATATCACCACGCGTTACGGGCTGGCGATAAGCAATGATAGCCAAAGTTTCTAAGGTAGCACGAGAATAGCGGCTGGGCTTCTCGGGCTGTAGGCGGTCGAGAAACTCCCGCATCTGCGGTTTGCTCTGAAAACGCCAGCCTGATGCCACCTGTACCAGTTCCATGCCCCGCAGTTGCCAGTCCTGCTGCAATTCCAGCAACAAAGACTTGAGGGTGTCAGCCCCTAAGGCACCATCAAACAGCGCCCGCAACTCACGCAACGGCATGGGCTGTGTGGTACACAGCAGCACCGTTTCGATAATTCGTTTGGCGTCCACCGTATTCATCGGTTCAGTGGCTCAAAAAAGGTGGCCCCATATCACACACGGGCTATTAGACGAGAATGAACAGGCTTGCGCCGTACAGGCAGAAAAACAGACAACAGGCGCAGTGGGCCTCAAACAGCAACCAGCCTCTTTGGAAGAAACATCAGCAGGTGTTAGGGGGGATTGTAGCCCAGCCCCCACAACAAGAGGGCTTGTTGCATGTCAGCAGGCAGTGGCGCACGCAAATCCAATGCTTGTGCTGTGATGGGATGGGTAAAGGCCAGACGGAAAGCATGCAAAGCTTGGCGCTGCATGCCCGCTACTTCGCTGCCGCCATACAAAGTGTCGGCCACCAACGGGTGCCCAATATGGGCCATGTGAACACGGATCTGGTGGGTGCGTCCAGTGTGCAAGGTGCATTGCACCAAACAGCCCACATCACCGTGGGCCAACAATTGCACATCGGTTTTTGCTGTTTTGCCTGCATGGGCAGCCAAATCAACCACGGCCATGCGCAATCGGTTGCGTGGATCACGGCCTATGGGGGCATTGACGCTGCGCTGCACGGCGCCCTGCCAAGGCCGGTGGGCCAGTGCCAAATATTGACGGCTGACCTGACGGGCCGCAATCATTTGCACCAGTGCATCCATGGTGCGGCGGTTGCGGGCCACCACCATCAACCCGCTGGTATCTTTATCCAGCCGGTGGACAATGCCCGCGCGTGGCAACAGGCTGGCTTGGGTATCACGGGCCAGCAAACCATTGAGCAAAGTGCCTGTCCAGTTGCCGGGCGCGGGATGCACCACCAGCCCTGCTGGTTTGTGCAACACCAGCAAATCGGCATCTTCGTACACAACGTCCAACGCCATTGGCTCGGGACGAAAGGCCTGGCTTTGCAACGTGGCACGCATTTCCAGCACAACCAGATCACCCGCCTTGATACGCTGGGATGCTTTGCTGGCAATCTGCCCATTGAGCCGCACGGCCCCCTGCTCCAACAGTTGTTGCAGGTAGCTGCGGGAAAATTCGGGAACGGTATCGGCCAAGGCACGGTCAAGACGCTGACCATGCTGTGCCAGTCCCATAGACAACGTACGCAGCTCAACTTCAGAGGTAACTTCGGCGTCCAGATCAAGGTCGGGGCCATCACCAGATGCGCCCAGCACCCCTGCCTCTGGAGGCAAGGACAGTATTGGTGTCATGTAGAAAACTCTGGCCTGCTCAACGGGATGGCAGATAGCGTGAGGGGTCTACAGGCTTGCCTTGGCGCCGGATTTCAAAGTGCAGTTTGACACGGTCAGCATCCGTGTTGCCCATTTCAGCAATTTTTTGGCCTTTGCGCACCGACTGGTCTTCCTTGACCAGCAGAGTTTGGTTGTGGGCATAGGCCGTCAGGAAGGTGTTGTTGTGTTTGAGGATGATCAGATTGCCATAACCGCGCAAACCGGCCCCTGAATATACGACGCGACCATCGGCAGCGGCCAGCACAGGATCGCCTGCTTTGCCACTGATGTCGTAGCCTTTGTTGCGCGCCTCATCAAAACCGGCCAGCAAAGGGCCACTGGCAGGCCAGATGAAGCCTACATCATCGTCGCCACCAGATGCCGCAGGGGCCGGCTTACTGGCAGACGGTGTGGCGGCAGGGGGCTTGGTGGTGGCGGCAGCAGCAGGGGCCACCACCGTTGTAACCACAGGGCGGCTCACCACGCTGGTGCCCGCTGTTTCAGGGGCAACTGGCGGCACAACGCGCAACACCTGTCCAACCTCAATCAGGTTGGCGTTCTCTAAATTGTTCCAACGGGCCAAATCTTTCCAACTTTGGCCCGTTTCCAAACCAATGCGGATCAGGGTGTCACCGGGTTTGACGGTGTAGTACCCCTGTTTGCCTGCGTTTTCTGCGCCAGGCAAAGGCTTATCGGCAACCACCACCGCACCGGGTTGACTGACAGTCATCCCCGCCGAGGTTCCGCGGTCTTCGACGGGTGCCTTGCTGAGCCGCGTGCCACAGCCAGAGAGCACCAGCCCGACCAGCACCATAGAACCCCAGACTTTCAGGCCACGCGATACCAACATATAAATCAATCCCTTTAGGCAATCCCCGATTTTAGAGGGACAAAATGTACCGACTCCAAGACGCTTTGCTTCAGGCCTTGGGCTGTCTTGTCGATCACCAACAGCACCTGCTTGCCACCCGACACCACGGTTGGGGCAACTAAACGGCCACCCACAGCCAGTTGCTCGCACCAGCCAGGGGGCAGGGTCTCACCACCTGCAGCAGCAATGATGCCTGCATAAGGTGCCCCTTTGGGATAGCCCAACATGCCATCGCCCAGCATCAGATGCACATTCATCAGTTGCAAGGGGCGCAAATTGATACGTGCGCGCTCATGCAGCCCACGCAAACGCTCCATAGAATAGACCTCACGGGCCAAGCGACTGAGTACGGCGGCTTGGTAGCCACAGCCCGTACCGATTTCCAGCACCCTGCCTAAGCCCCCCCCCGTTTTGGCAATTTCTGCCCCCAGCAACAATTCTGCCATTCGGGCCACAATGCTGGGCTTGGAGATGGTCTGGCCCAGTCCGATAGGCAAGCTGGTGTCTTCATAAGCTTGGTTGACCAACGCACTGTCTACAAAGCGGTGGCGCTCCACAGCGCCCATGGCTTGCAAGACTTGCGCCGAGGTAATGCCAGCAGCCGCCAATCTTTGCACCATTCGGGTGCGTACTGCCGCTGAGTCCATGCCCACCCCCACAGGGGTGGCCAATGGCATGGCAACACCCGCCTTGCGTGCAGCAGGCGTGGGCAGCGCCGCCGGGGTGTTGCTGGAGAGCTGGGGAATGCGGGCAGGAAACCCGGGCCGACGTTGCTGCATCAGTGCCCCTTGTCTGCCGACGTGGCAGGGCCATCCGATTCGTTGCCTGACTCCACAAAAACCATGCGCTGCGCCCAGTCTTGCAGGTGCAGATAGTCGGTCAGGTCGATTCGTAATGGTGTTATAGACACATGGCCTTGTGCCGTGGCATGAAAGTCCGTACCCTCACCATTGTCTTTGGCTGGGCCAGCGCCACCAATCCAATACATGGTGTCACCACGGGGGCTTTGTTGGGTGATGACACGCTCGGCTGCATGGCGTCTGCCAAGACGGCACCATTGCACAGGGCGCAAGGCCTGTAAAGGCAGATTGGGAATATTGACATTGAGCAGCCAAGGATCAGAACCAATGCGCTGCTGTGCTTGCAATTGCAACACGATCTCGCGGGCGCGGTGGGCTGCCGCTTGCAGCTCGCCCCAGCCCTTGTCTACCTGTGAAAAAGCGATGGCCGGAATACCAAACAAATACCCCTCCATGGCTGCACCGACCGTGCCGGAATAAATGGTGTCATCGCCCATGTTGGCCCCATTGTTGATACCCGAAACCACCAGATCGGGCCGATAACCCAACAACCCCGTCAGGGCAATGTGGACACAATCGGCAGGAGTACCATTGACGTAGCGAAAACCATTGGCTGCTGTGTGGACATACAAAGGCGAATGCAGCGTTAGGGCATTGGATTTAGCACTGTTGTTGTGCTCAGGAGCGACCACCTCCACATCAGCCACGGTAGACAATGCCGCATGCAGCGCCACAATGCCGGGGGCCAAGTGGCCGTCGTCGTTGGAAATGAGGATCTTCATGAGTGAACTGAACCAGAGTGCAGCCAATTGTAGGCGGCTCTGTGTGGTAGGGTGACGGCTTGCAACAGCAGTGCTTTGCAAGTGGGCAGCTGTCTGTCACACTCGCCGCTCTTGCTGATCCCTCCTTTCTTTGTACCGGTGCCCTTCCATGGCGCAACGACCACCCTCGGATATCGCACGCGAAACCCTTAAGCAACTGGCGGTGCGCCGCTTGCCACCCACGCCCGAAAACTATCAGGCGCTTTATGACGAAATTGCGGGCCATCGCTCGCCAGCACCTTTTCCCGAAGGGCCACTGCGCCACATTTTGCGCATCATTCCGGGCCAGACGCCCGCACAAAAGCGGCTACTGGATCAGTTTGAGGCGGCTGTGGCGCTGCACGACTGGTCTGCATTGCAGAACGTGCTGGTGGGCTATGCCAAGCTGGGACTGCATCCACAAGAAATCAGCGTAGCAGAGCCTCCCGCCCCGGCTGGCCCCACCACGTTGGCCGTGGTGTTACCCAACGAATTGGCAGAACAAATTGCCCGCATGGTCGAATACACCCTGCCTGCGCTTGACAGCGAAGATGTGCGCGTACACATGCTGGGGGAGCAGTTGGTTCAATTTCTGCGCCAACCCCAACCTCCGGTCAGCACCGCACAATTGATGCTGGCCAACTTCAGCTATCGGCTCTCTTTTGCCACAGAAGACCAAGCTGCTATTCGCAGCACCCTGCTGGAGTTGCTGCACATGGTGTTTGAAAACATTGCTGCATTGAGTGCCGATGACCAATGGCTCAGTGGTCAGGCCGAGGCGCTGATGGCTGCAACAGCGCAGACATTGTCACTGCGCCGTTTGGATGATGTGCGCTTACGACTCAAAGACGTGATCTTCAAGCAGACCGAAGCCAAAGGCCGCATGGTTGAGGCGCAAGAGCAAATGAAGGAGTTGCTCGCCATTTTCATTGACCGGCTGGCCGCCCTGAGTCGCTCCAGTGGCAACTACCAAGAACAGATAGAGCGATGCGCCGACTTGCTGGGCAAGGCGACCACTCTGCACCAAATCACGCCTGTGCTCAAAGAGGTAATGGCTGCCACCCGTGCGATGGCACTGGACAGCAGAGTAGCCCACGGTGAGTTGTCTGACCTGCGCCAGCGCACTGAAGAAAAGCAAGCCGAGATGGCTAGACTGCAGCAGGAGCTAGACCGTGTCAGCGCCCAAGCCCGCCATGACCCCCTGACCGGATCGCTCAACCGCAAGGGCTTGGACGAGGTAATGGAGCGTGAGTTGGCACGGGCGCGTCGTCAAGGCACGCCCCTGTGTCTTGCGCTACTGGATGTAGACAACTTTAAGCAAATCAACGACCGTTTAGGCCATGATATCGGTGATGCGGCACTGGTACATCTGGCAGATGTGGTGCGCGAAATCATGCGGCCCCAGGATATGCTGGGCCGCTATGGCGGTGAGGAGTTTGTCTTGGTGTTGCCAGATACCTCTTTACCCCAAGGCGTAGAAGCCATGCAACGCTTGCAACGCGAGCTGAGCACCCGGTTTTTTATGCAAGGCCCAGAGAAAGTGCTGATTACTTTCAGTGCCGGAGTGGCAGAAATTGAGCTGGATGAAACCAGCACAGAAGCACTGCGCCGTGCCGATCAGGGTATGTACTTAGCCAAGCGATCAGGTAAGAACCGGGTCATGGCCGCCTGAAATACCAGCCGACTGGGGACAAGATTTGCACAAAATACACTTCCGCACGGTATCTGCCTATAGCAATCTCTGACCAAGACCATGTGGCTAGAGATAGGTGCAGTGCAAGCACTAGGCCCGCAATAGCAGACCAGAGGGGTTGTTATATATCTTGCTGCATTTGGGTGGATGGCACAAAGATTCAACTTCAATAATATAATTCACCACTTTCTACTTCTTATTTCATAGACCCATCATGTCCAATTACAAAGAACTCCTGAAGCAGCGTGAAATTCTTGAGGCACAAATCAAGCAGGCCCGCCAGGCTGAATTGGCCGAGGCAGTGGAGAAGGTGCGTGCTCTGGTCAATGAATTCCAATTGACCGAACAAGATGTTTTCCCCCCTGCGCGTTCGCGTGGTGCTAGCACCAGTGCAGGCACCAAGGTAGCCCCTAAATACCGCGACCCAGCTACCGGCCAAACTTGGACTGGCCGTGGCAAGGCACCAAAGTGGATTCAAGGTCAAAATCGCGAACAATTCGCTATTTAAACCAGCCTCCAAGATGTCCGCCACGGCGGACATTCTTCATTCTGCCTGTGTGCAACAGCACATGGGTATTTTTCTCTAAGCTCCAAAGATAGCCTCATCTGAATGCGGGCTGGTTTGTCTTTGATTGTCTTGACCTTGTCTTGACAAAAGTTTACTGAGCATCGATTGCTTACCGGTGTATAGGCACACAGTGGGTCTGAATGAGACCGTGGCGGTTGTTCTTTTTACGCAATACCCCCACATGGCCCAAGGAATATTAACCCCGAGTATTGGCAGCGATATTGCCGTCTTGGTTCTGATAGATGGTGGTTATCGTTCAAACACACGGGCCAGTGCAGGCACAATTCCGACATGAAAAAACAGGTTTTGATTGCCGGAGGCGGTATCGGTGGAATGGCCGCCGCTTTGGGGGCAGCCCGTGCGGGTTGGGATGTTCGTCTGTATGAGCGGGCCGCCGCATTCACTGAAGTGGGGGCAGGCGTACAGCTTGGCCCTAATGTGGTTCGGTGTTTACAAAATTGGGGACTGCAACAAAGCCTACAAGCTGTAGCGGCATTTCCAGCACAACTGCATGTGCGCAGTGCCCTGAGTGGTCAAACACTGGCATCGCTCAGATTGGGTGTAGAAATGGTGCAACGCTACGGTGCTGCTTATGCCACTATCCACCGTGCTGATCTGCATCATTTACTGTGGCAGGCGGTACAGCCGTGTGCTGAAGTGCAACTGAACCAAGGCATTACCATCGACCACTATGCAGAGTCCGATGGCGTGGTGCTTATTCGTACCACCGATGGCAAAGAAATTGAAGGTGACGCCTTGATTGGTGCTGATGGTGTCTGGGGCCGTATTCGCACACAGCTGCTGGGCGACGGCCCACCGCGCAGCACAGGCCATCTAGCCTACCGTGCATTGGCACGACAAGCCTCGCTGCCTAAACGCCTGCGCACACAAGAAGTAACCGCTTGGCTAGGGCCACGCCTGCACGTGGTGCAATACCCCGTACGACGGGGCGATTGGCAAAATTTGGTGGTGATTGTGCATGGCCCAGCCCCTGAGGATATGGCGCATTGGGATCATGCAGCAAATGCCGCTGATCTGGCCCATGCCCTCACGGGAACTTGCAGCGCATTACAAGACATTGTCCGAGCCGTGCCCGCATCAGGACAAGGCTGGCGGCTTTGGCCCTTGTCGGACCGGCCTCCGTTGCGCCATGCCAGTCAGATGGCACAGGGTTTGGTGGCCTTGCTAGGCGATGCAGCCCACCCCATGCGCCCTTATCTGGCCCAAGGCGCAGGTATGGCCATTGAAGACGCCACACAACTGCAAAACGCCCTGTCTATGCACGACTTGGAAGTGCCATTGCGGCTGCGCCGGTATGCCCTGAATCGTTGGCAACGCAATGCACGGGTGCAGGCACGCTCACAACGCAATGGCAACATCTTTCATGCCACCGGGCCCATGCGCTGGGGACGTGATTTGTCACTGCGACTGTTGGGCGAACGGATATTGGATGTTCCTTGGTTGTACCGAGGTCATCAACCCGGTCAGATGGCCTGATTGCATTTTCCGACAATAACAGTCGGATATTAGACGGCCAGCCCCCCCTCTGCAACCCAGGAGGGGATAACAAAAAACCCCACTGCTTATGAAGCAATGGGGTTTTTGACTGGTGCCCGGGGCCGGAATCGAACCGGCACTCCTTTCGGAACAGGATTTTGAGTCCAGCGCGTCTACCAATTTCACCACCCGGGCGGGTAATTTGTGTAGGTCTGAATTATGGCACATTTATGCGCATGAAATATCCAACTATTGAAGATGCAGTGGGTCAGACCCCACTGGTAGCTCTGCAACGCATTGAAGCGCAGGCCAACAAGGCGCGTGGCAATGTGGTGTTGGGCAAGCTCGAAGGCAACAATCCAGCAGGTTCGGTGAAGGATCGGCCCGCACTGTCGATGATTCGACGTGCTGAAGAACGCGGCTCCATTCGCCCTGGAGACACCCTGATTGAGGCCACTTCGGGCAACACGGGCATAGCTCTCGCAATGGCTGCTGCCATCAAGGGTTATCGCATGGTGTTGATCATGCCTGAAGACCTGTCGATTGAACGTGCCCAGACCATGAAGGCTTTTGGTGCCGAGTTGGTTCTGACCCCCAAAAGTGGCGGTATGGAGTATGCGCGAGATCTGGCCAACAGCATGGTGCAGCAGGGCAAAGGCGTCGTGCTGGATCAATTTGCCAATGCGGACAATCCGCGCATCCACTACGAAACGACCGGCCCAGAACTGTGGGAGCAGACAGCGGGGCGCATCACCCACTTTGTATCGGCGATGGGCACCACTGGCACCATCACGGGTGTGTCGCGGTTTTTGAAGGAAAAGAACCCTGGCATCACGATCATTGGGGCACAACCTCAAGATGGCTCACGCATTCCAGGTATCCGCAAATGGCCGCAGGCTTATCTACCCGCAATTTACGAACCATCCGCTGTCGATGAGCTGGTCTTGGTCAGCCAAGACGATGCCGAAGAAATGTGCCGCCGTTTGGCGCGCGAGGAAGGCATTTTTGCTGGCATCTCGGCAGCGGGTGCTTGCTGGGTAGCACAACAAATTGCTGCACGGCACCACAATGCCACTATCGTGTTTGTAGTGTGTGACCGAGGTGATCGCTACCTCTCCACCGGCGTCTTTCCTGCTTAAAACCACATTTATCATCCATGCACATCAGTAAAGAAGTTGATGCACGCGGTCTCAATTGCCCGCTCCCCATTCTCAAGGCCAAAAAGGCACTGGCCGACATGGAGAGTGGCCAGCTCCTGAAGGTGGTAGCCACCGACACCGGCTCCTTGCGTGATTTCAAGGCGTTTGCCAAACAGACCGGCAATGAATTGATTGATCAGCAAACGGTAGGCCCGGAGTTCGTCCACATTCTGCGGCGCCGTTAAACGTTGGGGACTCCGCCGTAGGTTGGAGTCTGCCACTGGGCATGGTCAATGCGCTCGATGCGTTGCCCTTGCACACCTTGCAGCTGTGCCGTGGTAATGCGTTCGGGCACCAACTCGGCCAACGGCAACAGCACAAAAGCGCGCTCGTGCCAGCGGGGGTGCGGCACGGTGAGCGTGCTGGTGGCGATTTGCAGATCACCAAACCACAGAATGTCTAGATCAAGGGTGCGAGGAGCGTTGCGGTAGGGGCGCTGGCGCCCTGCATCAAGCTCTAAGGCCTGCAACACTTCTAACAGGGCTTGGGGTGCCAGGGAGGTGCTTAACTCAGCCACTGCATTGAGGTAGTCAGGCCCTGCTGCATCGACAGGGGCGCTACGGTACAGTGATGAGGTGCGTTGCACCCTGATGCCAGGCTGGGCGTGGAGTTGCTCCACAGCTTGGCATAGCGCACTGGCGGCGTTGCCCAAGTTGGCTCCTAGGCCTACCCAGGCCAAAGTGGCTGCATCGTGCTTCATAAGAGATACGACAGACCTGTTTAATCTGTATTGGAGGGGCTTGCCGTATCTCCAGTGCCGGGTTTGCGTCGACGGCGGCGGCGCTTTTTGGCAGCAGCTGCTACTGGCTCACCAGTGCTGCTGGCGGGCTCTGGGGCGGCAGGCGCTATGCCATGGTCGGTGGTGACTTTGGGCGCAACGCGCCGTACCACAGGTTGCTGCGCACGTTGACGGGCCTTTTGTTCCTCACGGGCCTGTTCCAACAGATCGTAGCGCCGCTGCTCATCGGCAGTGCTGTATTCCTGCCACCACTCGGCCAAAGCCTCATCGACTTCACCCACTTCAGCACGCAGCCAGAGAAAATCAAACCCCGCCCGAAAGCGCAGTTGCGCGACCATGCTGTCGGGCACCCGGCCTGTGCGCTTTTCAAAGCGTGGCTGCATCACCCAGATCTCGCGCATATCGGCAGCC
This sequence comes from Giesbergeria sinuosa, assembly GCF_042652905.1. Lineage (NCBI taxonomy): Bacteria > Pseudomonadati > Pseudomonadota > Betaproteobacteria > Burkholderiales > Comamonadaceae > Giesbergeria > Giesbergeria sinuosa. Next base: position 75,723 of record NZ_JBHSHJ010000006.1, read on the forward strand.
AGTTTGCCCCGGCCTGAAATATCGCCAATGCGTTGGTCGAGCGTGTCGTCAATCGCCTCATAGAGTGCAGGCAATGGCAATTCTCCAGATTGCATACGGCGATTCCAGCCCGCACGGACATCTTCCCACAGCACACAGGCTAGCAGGAAACTGGGCGCCACGGGCTTGCCTTCACGCACACGCCGGTCGGTATCGCTCAGAGCAGCGTGGACAAAATCGGTATCTGCTCGCTCCACCACCACATCCAACAGCGGATAAATGCCCTGCGACAGCCCAAGTTTGTGCAACTGGTCAATGGTGGCAAGGGCATGGCCTGTCTGTAACAGCTTGAGCACTTCATCGAACATGCGGCTTTGTGGTACGTCTGCCAACAACGCTTGGGACTGCACCAAGGGTGCTGCTGTCTTGAGTTCCAGCGCAAAACCTAGATCGCCGAGTTTGGCCGCAAAACGCACAGCGCGAATGATGCGCACTGGGTCTTCACGGTAGCGTGTGGCAGGATCGCCAATCATGCGCAGCAGCTTCTTTTTGGCATCTTCAATGCCGTGGTGGTAGTCGACGACGATCTGGGTTTCAGGGTCGTAGTACATGGCGTTGAGAGTGAAGTCGCGCCGGGTGGCATCTTCATCCTGCGGCCCCCAAACGTTATCGCGCAACACACGGCCACTGGCATCAACCGCATGTTGCACGCCCGCGAGCGCACGACGGCTGGTTTTCTCATTGCCACTGACCTGTTCTGCGGCACTGTTGTCCAAAAAGGCGCGGAAGGTGGACACCTCAATCACATCGCTCTCTTTGCCGTGGCCATACACCACATGCACGATGCGAAAACGCTTGCCAATGATGAAAGCACGGCGAAACAGCCCTTTTACCTGCTCTGGTGTGGCATTGGTAGCCACGTCAAAGTCCTTGGGATTAAGCCCCAGCAGCAAGTCACGCACAGCCCCCCCAACGATATAGGCTTCAAAACCTGCATCTTTGAGCGTGCGCACCACATCGACCGCCCGGTGATCTACCAAGGAAGGATCAATACCATGCACTTCTGCGGGTACTTCTGTGCGTTTGCCAAACCGGGGCTTGGCCCGACGAGGGCCGGGCGTGGCCTTGGCGATCAGTTTGTCGATGAATTGCTTGATCATGGTTGGGCCGCAAAAAGGTCGAGGGTGCGCCAGCCACGTTCTTGCGCCAAAGCGCGCAGGCGGGCATCAGGATTGGTGGCCACGGGTTCGTTGACCTGTTCCAGCAGCGGCACGTCGTTGGTGGAATCGCTATAGAAGGTGCTGTGCACATCATCCCAACCGAGCTGCTGCCCGGCCAGCCACTGCGCCATGCGGCGCACCTTGCCTTCGCGCATATTGGGCTCGCCTCGGATTTCGCCAGTAAACCACCCATCGGCGCCACGCTCTAACTCGGTGGCCAAAAGCTCTTGCACCCCCAAGGCTTGCGCAATGGGGCGGGTGACAAACTCGTTGGTAGCCGTGATGATGAGCACCCGATCACCCGCTTGCTGGTGCTGGCGCAACAGTTCTAGCGCAGCTGGGCGAATGGCCGGGGTAATGACTTCCTGCATAAAGCGGGCATGGGCAGCGTCAGCCTCCTGGGGGCCGTGGCGGCGTACGGCTTCGATCGCAAAACGCACATAGTCATGGATGTCGAGCGTGCCCGCTTGGTAGTGGGCGTAGAACTCCGCATTGCGGCGGCTGAATTCTTGGGGGTCTGTCCAACCGATACGGGTAGTGAACTCACCCCATTCGTAATCGGAATCCAGGGGCAACAAGGTATGGTCTAGGTCGAACAGGGCCAGTCGGGGGCGGTGTGCCGGGGAATCAAAGGTCATGCGGTTTGCAGCAGATGGAAGGTATGAAGATAAAAAAGAAACTCTGCCCATTACTCGGTATCGAGCATGTCTTTGAGCAGCGGTATGGTGATAGCCCGTTGGGTGCGCAGGGCATGGTGGTCTAGTTTGTCTAACAGTTGCATCAGACTGCCCAGGTCGCGTGAGAAGCGCCGCAACATGTAGTCCACTACATCGCCTCCCAACGTCACGCCCCGCGCTGCAGCCTCTTGGCGCAGCACCATGTGGCGCTCTGTTTCGTCTAGCAAATGCAACTGAAATACATCTCCCCAGCCTAAGCGACTGCGCAAATCGGCACGCAGGGGCAAATCTGAAGGAGGCAAGTTGCCAGCCGCCAGTACCCAACGCGGCACACCGTTGGCAGGGCTCATGGCATTGATGAACCAGTTAAAAGCCACAGCCTGTTGCGACGTGCTGTAGAGATGCACATCATCCAAGATCACGGCCGTCCAACGCTCATCAAAGGCGGGGGCGTATTTGCTGCGGGCATCGCGCCAACCCACGCTGGCGCCCTGCTCGCGCAGCGCCTCGCGCACTGCCTTGAGTAAATGAGATTTACCACTGCCGGGCTCACCCCACAAATAGGTAGGCACAGGTGAATGCGCATCACTGGTGCTGGTATGCACCGATTGCAACACATGCTCCAGTGCCGCCGCATTGGGGCCCGGAAAAAAACGCTCCAGCGTAGGCATGGGCGCCAAACCGATGTCTAGGGCAAGCTGTTTCACGGCTACAGCCCCTGCATAGGCAGGATGGCACATGAAGGGGTGACAAATCGTGGCATGGGTCAGCGGGCAAAGTGACGGGAGCAGTGTAGAGGCCAGCAGGGCTGGCAAGCTGTGGTTGGCGGCGGTTAGGGGTTGCTAGTGCCGTTGACCGCACGACTCCTGGGGCAACTTTGGACAGCGCCGAACGCGCAGCCCGTAGAATCTGCGCAAATTCTAGTCTGTCAGCACGCTAGTCCGTGCCACGCCCGCCATGAGCTCCTCTGCATCCCATCCTACTCCCCTTTCGTACAAAGATGCTGGCGTCGATATCGATGCTGGTGACGCGCTGGTCGAGCGCATCAAGCCACTGGCAAAAAAGACCATGCGCGAAGGCGTGCTGGCCGGCATCGGTGGCTTTGGTGCTCTGTTTGAAGTCCCCAAACGTTACCAAGAGCCAGTGCTGGTCTCTGGCACCGATGGTGTCGGCACCAAGCTTAAATTGGCATTTGAGTGGAACATGCACAACACCGTTGGCATCGACTTGGTGGCCATGAGCGTCAACGATGTGCTGGTGCAAGGGGCTGAGCCCTTGTTCTTCTTGGATTATTTTGCCTGCGGCAAGCTGGATGTGGATACCGCTGCTGCCGTAGTCGGAGGCATTGCCAAGGGTTGCGAGTTGTCTGGCTGCGCCCTGATCGGTGGTGAAACCGCCGAAATGCCCGGCATGTACCCCCCCGGTGAATACGATTTGGCCGGTTTTGCGGTGGGTGCAGTCGAAAAATCCAAAATTCTCACCGGCCAAAATGTGCAACCCGGCGATGTGGTGCTAGGACTGGCCTCTGCCGGTGTGCACTCCAATGGCTTTAGCTTGGTACGCAAGTGCATCGAACGCGCTGGTGCCAATGCGCCCGCCACGCTGGACGGCAAATCATTCAAGCAGGCCATCATGGAGCCAACGCGCCTGTATGTGAAAAACGTGCTGGCCGCACTGGCACAACACCCCATCAAGGCACTGGCCCATATCACTGGTGGTGGTTTGCTGGAAAACATTCCGCGTGTACTGCCTGAAGGCACCGCAGCGCATCTGCAAAAAGGCAGCTGGCCACAAACCGAGCTGTTTGCTTGGTTGCAAGCCACCGCAGGCATTGACGATATCGAGATGAACCGCACCTTCAACAACGGCATTGGCATGGTGGTGGTGGTGGCCGCAGAGCACGCCGAAGCCACGGCTGCTACTCTGCGCGCAGCAGGTGAGCAGGTCTACACCATTGGCGCCATTGCGCCGCGTGGCGAAGGCGCTGCCGTCGTCGTGCGCTAAGCCAAGGTTACACAACCCTTATGGAGTGGCCGCCCCCCACGGCCGCGCGTTCCTCTGCGCCGCCCCCTGTTCCTGCCTTGCTGCCATCTGCAGGTGCTGTGCCGCCGCTATCGGCACAAACTTGCAGCCCTCCTGGGGTAGTGCTCAGTAGCTACCTGCTGATGGCCGCGGCGCTGCTGTTGATCATGTGGCGTGGCTTGTTGCCGGGGCTTTTGTGTGTCTGCTTGGGTTTTTTGCTCACACGCTGGTTAGCCCCCCGTTTTGCCATGTTGGCGCGCCCCGTGCCGGGGCATATTGGTGTGCCCCGCTGGGCGCAAGTGGTGGCGGCTACACTGGTCATGTTGTCCCCACTGGCCTTGTTGGGACTTGGCTTGTCGCACTCGCGAGGCTATCTGGTGGAAGCACCACAGCAATACCGCGAACTGCTGGACTATATGGCCCGCACGGTGCTTGAACTGCGCGAGAAGCTCCCCCCTGACATCGCGCAGCAATTGCCTGATGGGGCACAAGAAATCCAGCGCAGTATTGCCAGCTATTTGGGAGCCAAGGCTGGAGCGTTGGCACTGGCAGGTCGGGTTTGGTTGAGTGGTTTGCTGTTTGCCTATGTAGGCATCTTGATTGGTGCGTTGGCTGCGGTGCGCCACGTTGGGGGAGTGCGGGGGCCCTTGGCCCAAGAGTTGGTGTTGCGCATCGCACTGTTTGGTGAGGCTTTTCGGCAAATTGTGGCGGCACAGTTCTGGATTGCCGCCTTCAACACCCTGCTCACCGCACTTTTTTTACTGATCGTATTGCCTTTGTGGGATATGGCACTGCCCTATACGCCAGTCCTGATCACCATTACCTTTGTGGCAGGGCTGGTGCCGATTGTGGGCAACTTGCTGTGCAATGCCATCATCACAGTGGTGGGACTGTCGGTGTCGCCAGTGGCGGCTCTGGCCTGTCTGGGTTTTCTGATTTTGATACACAAGGCCGAATATGTGATTAACGCCAAAGTGGTGGGCCAGCGCACGCACATGGGCGTTTGGGAACTGCTGAGCGTGATGTTTGTGGCTGAGGCTGTGTTTGGCCCCGCTGGTTTGGTGGCTGCCCCTTTGTTTTACGCCTACCTGAAAAAAGAACTCAGCGTGGCCGGGCTGGTGTAAGGGCTAGCGCCTGGGCTCAGCGGCGCAAAGTTTGGCGCAGGTTCAAACCCGCCAGCCGCAAGCAGCCAAAATACAGCACCACGGCCCCCACCAGCAGCAAGGCCAGCAGGCCTGCCCGCTCTAAGCTGTGGCTGCGCAGAGCAATCCAATCAAAATGGCTGCTGGCCCAAAGTAAAAAAGCGGCCAGCAAGGTACTGGCTGCACCCACTTGCAAGCTGTAGCGCCCCCAACCCGGTTGGGGGCAATAGCTGCCTCGGCGCAACAAGCCGATCAACAACCACAACGCATTCACCAAAGCGCCCAAACCAATCGACAAGGCCAAACCGGTATGGGCCAACAGTGGCACCAAAGCCAAATTGAGCAATTGGGTAATCAACAGCACAACCACTGCAATCTTGACAGGGGTGCGGATGTCTTGGCTAGCGTAATACCCCGGAGCCAATACTTTGATGGCAACCAACCCCAACAGCCCAGCGCCATAGCCAGTCAGGGCCAAGGCAATTTGCTGCACATCGCTGTCTTTGAGAGCACCATAGTGGAACAAAGTAGCCACCAGCGGCTGGGCAAAAGCCAGCAAACCAATCGCACAAGGTACTGCTAACAACACCACAATACGCAAGCCCCAATCCAACATGGCCGAATAGTGCTGCGTATCACCTGCCGCTTTGGCAGCAGCCAGTTGTGGCGTAAGCACTACGCCCAAGGCCACACCCAACAGGGCGGTGGGAAACTCCATCAGCCGATCGGCATAGAACAACCAAGTAACACTGCCAGGGGCCAGATACGAGGCAATTTGTGTGTTAATCATCAAGGAGATTTGCGCCACACTCACGCCCAGCAGGGCAGGAGCCATCAAGCGCAAAATGCGGCGCACGCCCTCATCTTGCCCGGCTTGGCGCAAGGCACGCCAAGTGATGCCAATGCGCGGCAACAAGCCCAAGCGGTACAACACCGGCACTTGCACGGCCAGCTGCAACACGCCACCCAGCATCACGCCAGCGGCCATCGCATAAATGGGCTCTATGCCCTGCGCCTTGAGCAGTGGTGCCCCCAACCAGGCGGCCAAAATCATGCATAAATTGAGCAACACAGGCGTGGCCGCTGGCACGGCAAACCGCTTCCAGGTGTTGAGCACCCCGGCAGAAAGCGCCACCAGCGACATACAACCAATGTAGGGGAACATCCAGCGCGTCATGTCTACGGCAGCATCAAAACCCTCGCCGGTTTGGCGCAAGCCACTGGCCAGCAGCCACACCAAAATCGGCGCACCCACCACCCCTAGAATGCAAACCAACACCAACACCCACGCCAGCACGGTGGCGACATGGTCAATGAGTTGGCGCGTAGCCTCTTCGCCATGTTGCGTTTTGGCCGTAGCCAACACCGGCACAAAGGCTTGGCTGAACGCCCCCTCGGCAAACAAACGTCTGAACAAATTGGGGATGCGAAAAGCAACATTAAAGGCATCGGTGAGCGCGCTAGCGCCAAACATCGAGGCCATGATGAGATCGCGTGCCAACCCCGTGATGCGCGAGGCCAGGGTTAGCAGAGAAACGGTAGAGGCGGCTTTGAACAGTGACACAGCGCCAGTGTATGCGCTGGCGGGGTGATTGGAATGGCTGGGTTACAATCGCGGGCTTTGCTGGCATCATCCTCGAACACAAGGAATACACACAATGGCATCCGCTAAACCCAAGAAAAAGAACCCCCGTCTGGCATCCGGTCGCAAGCGCGTCCGCCAAGACACCAAACTGAACGCCGCCAATACCTCGCTGCGTTCTAAGTACCGTACCGCTGTCAAGAACGTCGAAAAGGCTGTTCTGGCTGGCGACAAAACCAAGGCTGCCGAACTGTTTGCCAAGATGCAATCTGTGGTGGACAACGTGGCCGACAAGGGCATCTTCCACAAGAACAAGGCCGCTCGCGACAAGAGCCGTCTGTCTGCCAAGGTCAAGGCCCTGGCACTGGCCGCCTGAGCCTCATCAGGCAAATCGCACAGATGGGCACAGCCCATCTGCCGTTTGCACTGGGTGCGCTGTTAGCAAAATGAAAAAACCGCCTTTGGGCGGTTTTTTTATGGGCGCTTAGAAGAGCCAGAGGGGGGATCGGGCAACAGGCAAGCCTCTGCCACCTGCAACTCGTTGTCGCGGGCAAAGTTCATGACAAAGTCCCAGGCCATAGGCTCGTGGTCACGCAGGGCGCGATTGACAATGACGCATTTGACGCCGTGGATCACCGTAGGTACGCACCAAGGTGAGTAACTGAGGTGACTACCAGGTTGGGCACCGCCGGGACGAAACTGGCTCATGACTCCGGCGAGGCGTTCAGCCCAGTCGCTGGGGCGAAAAGTTCTTCCGCTGTGGGTGATGCCCTGAATGAAAACCTCTTGGGTGGAAGGAGAAGCCATCTGGGTAAAGGAAGGATAGTGAAACGGTCGGTGCAGGATCGCTGCGGGCAACGCCGTGGTGCGTGATTCTAACTCTTATATAAGAGATAAGAGTTTCCACGGGTTATGGCAGATTGCACGCAACAGCCGTGCCAGACATTTTGCGCCACTAGAATCAGCGTTCTTTGGGGCCGCAAAGGCTTGTGGCCCGTTATCTGCCCTGTCTGGAGATTTCTGCATGACCGCTTTCATTGAGGCCACTTCGCCCCACGTCATGAACACCTATGGCCGTGTGCCCATTGCGCTCTCGCACGGTCAGGGCTGCCACGTTTGGGACGTGAACGAAAAGCTCTATCTGGACGCCCTGGCGGGCATTGCCGTCAATACTTTGGGGCATAACCATCCCAAGCTGGTGTCTGCCTTGCAAGACCAGCTCACCCGCCTCATTCACACGTCCAACTACTACCACGTGCCGCACCAAGAGGCACTGGCTGCCAAGCTGGTGGAGTTGACGGGCATGAGCAATGCCTTTTTCTGTAATTCAGGGCTGGAGGCCAACGAGGCCGCGCTCAAAATTGCCCGCAAATACGGACACGACAAGGGTATTGAACGTGCCGAGGTGGTGGTTTATGAAAAAGCCTTTCATGGCCGCTCCATTGCCACCCTGTCGGCTACCGGCAATCCCAAAATCCAGGCGGGTTTTGCACCACTGGTCGAGGGTTTTGTGCGTGTACCCAAAGACGACATCGAAGCCTTGAAGCAGGCCACCGATGGCAACCCCAACATCACAGCGGTATTTTTGGAAACCATTCAAGGCGAGGGTGGTCTGCACCCAATGCGCTTAGAGTACCTGCAACAGGTGCGCCAGCTTTGCGATGAGCGCGGCTGGTTGCTGATGATTGACGAAGTGCAAACTGGCGTGGGCCGCACGGGCAAGTGGTTTGCCCACCAATGGGCGGGCATTGTGCCCGATGTGATGACGCTGGCCAAAGGCCTGGGTTCTGGTGTGCCGGTGGGTGCAGTGGTGGCTGGCCCCAAGGCCGCCCAAGTATTGCAGCCAGGCAACCACGGCAGCACCTTTGGCGGCAACCCACTGGCAATGCGTGCCGGGCTCGAAACCCTGCGCATCATCGAAGAAGATGATTTACTGAAAAATGCCACCCAAGTAGGCGCCTATCTCCAAGAAAGCCTGCAACAGGCGCTGGGCCATGTAGAGGGTGTGAACGATGTGCGGGGCATGGGCCTGATGATTGGCATTGAGCTGGCCAAACCCTGCGGTGCCTTGGTAGGGGTGGCTGCAGATTCGGGGCTGCTCATCAGCGTCACGGCCGACAGCGTGATTCGTCTCGTGCCTCCACTGATCCTGACTGAAGGTGAAGCCGATCTGATCGTTGCCCTCCTGACCCCCTTGGTCAAAGCCTTCTTGGCTGCTTGAGAACCCGATGAAACATTACCTGCAATTCAACGACCTGGACACTGACGAGTACGCCTATCTGTTTGAGCGTGCCGCCCTGATCAAACACAAGTTCAAAGCCTACGAAAAGCACCGCCCACTGGTGGATCGCACGCTGGCGATGATTTTTGAAAAGGCCAGCACCCGCACCCGTGTCAGTTTTGAGGCGGGCATGTACCAGATGGGTGGCAGCGTGGTGCATTTGACCACTGGCGACAGCCAATTGGGCCGGGCCGAGCCGATTGAGGATTCGGCGCGTGTCATTAGCCGCATGGTCGATCTGGTGATGATTCGTACTTTTGAGCAGACCAAAATTGAACGCTTTGCCGCACATTCGCGGGTGCCAGTGATCAATGGCCTGACCAACGAGTTTCACCCCTGCCAGATCTTGGCAGACATCTTCACCTTTATTGAGCACCGGGGCAGCATTGCTGGTAAAACCGTGGCCTGGGTGGGCGATGGCAACAATATGGCCAATACGTGGTTACAAGCAGCCCAGTTGTTGGGCTTCAAAGTGCATGTGAGCACGCCGCGTGGCTACGAAGTAGATGAGCAACTGGCGGTGGGAGCCAACGGGGCCAGCGCAGGCAGTTACGAATTTTTTAGCAACCCGCTCGATGCCTGCCGAGGTGCTGACTTGGTCACCACCGATGTTTGGACGAGTATGGGCTATGAGGCCGAAAACGAGGCACGCAAGACAGCCTTTGCCGATTGGTGCGTCAATGCCGAGATGATGGCACTGGCCCAGCCCGACGCCCTGTTTATGCACTGCTTGCCCGCACACCGCGGCGAAGAAGTGACCGCAGAGGTGATTGACGGCCCACAATCTGTGGTGTGGGATGAGGCAGAAAACCGTATGCATGTGCAAAAGGCGTTGATGGAGTATTTGCTGTTGGGACGCCAGAGCGAATGAGCCATCCCTGCCTAAGCTGTGGTGCCTGCTGCGCGAGTTTTCGCGTAGATTTCTCGGTACACGAATTGCAGGAGCGTGGAGGTACGGTGCCCGATGGGCTGGTCGTGGAGGTGAACGCCAGCCTGTGCCGCATGCGTGGCACCGACCATTTGCAGGTGCGCTGCGCAGCACTGACCGGCAAGATCGGCCAGCAAGTGGCTTGCGGTATTTACGAGTGGCGGCCTTCGCCCTGCCGCGAGTTTGCCGCTGGCGACTATGCCTGCGACAAGGCCCGCCAACGCCACGGCCTGCCCCCTCTGGCAGGCCCAGCGCCCTGACGCACATGGCAGCGTTCCCATTGGAGCCAGATGTGCGCCAACTCTGGGACATTTCGGCCCCAGTGCACCCTGGCAGTCCGGTGTATCCAGGGGATGTGCCTTATTCCCAGCAATGGTGTGCCACGCTTTCTGCGGATTGCCCGGTCAATCTCAGTGCCATGACCTTGTCCCCCCATGTGGGCACCCATGCCGATGCACCTTTGCACTATGCCGCCAACGGGGTGGCAGTGGGTCTGCTGGCGCTGGAGCCTTTTATTGGGCCGTGCCGTGTTATCCATGCCATGCACTGTGGGCCGTTGATCGAGTGGCACCATCTGGCCCATGCGCTCACGGCCCTACCGCCGCGCGTGTTGGTGCGCACTTACCCTCAGGCCCCTACACAGTGGGACGCCGCCCTGACGGCTTTTGCCCCTGAAACACTGGAGCGTTTGGCCGATGCAGGGGTGGTGCTGGTAGGCACCGACAGCGCCAGCATCGATCCAGCAGACAGCACCCAGCTACCTGGCCATCAGGTTTTGTATCGACGCCAACTGCGGGTGCTGGAAAATTTGGTGCTGGATGCTGTATCTGAAGGCGACTATGAACTCATCGCCTTGCCTTTGCGGCTGATAGGTGCCGATGCTTCACCTGTACGGGCTGTGTTGCGCAGCTTGCCCCAAAATAGAGCATGAAACCATTTTTTGGTGCAGATTGGCACCATGATTGTGCGTTTTATGCAGTGCGGGTGTGGCGTGGGTGTTGCTTTTTGGTGGAGTGGTGGATGCGGGGTGGTGCATGGTATGCGGTGTGCTCAAGCTGCGAAGAAAATGCGAGAAATGTTCAAACCGTGTACCGACGATGGTCTCGGCACTGCCACACCATTTCTGCAATGACCACCTGCTCACCATGACAGAGAAAAATCATGAACACGCTTCCATCTGATCGTTCTGTATGGCACTGGTGCAAGGGTTGCGGGTTGCTGGCGTCTTTGCTGTTGTTGCTGGCCTGGGCAGCGGTGACAGCATCTGGGGCGCGGGCAGCCCCCAAAGAAGTGCATGTGGGGGTGTACAACAACCCTCCCAAGATCATGGCTGCTGCCAATAGCCAACCCAGTGGGATTTTGGGTGATCTGTTGCAAGAAATCGCACGCAAAGAGGGTTGGCTGTTGCGGCCTGTGCATTGCACTTGGGAGGCTTGCTTGGCGGCCCTGGAGTCTGGTGATATTGATTTGATGCCAGATGTGGCCTACAGCGAACAACGGGCCACCTCGTTGGACTTTCACCAAACCCCCGCTTTGCACAGTTGGTCACAGATTTACCGGCGCGACGGCGTGGTGCTGCATTCAATGCTCGATCTGCAAGGCAAGCGCCTGACCGTGCTGGCAGGGTCTGTGCAAGAAGAGTACCTTCGCACCTTGCTCGCCAGCTTTGGCGTGCAGACACACCTGATTCCAGCGCAAAATTTTGAGCAGGCATTCTCCAAGGTGGCTGCCGGTGAAGCCGATGCGGCTGCCGTCAATTATCACTTTGGCGATCAAGCCGCCCACCAGTTTCGGCTACAGCCGACCAGCCTGATTTTTTTGCCCTCTAAGCTCTACTACGCCACCCGCAAGGGCCGCAATGCCGACCTGCTGGCCGCACTAGACACCCACTTGGCCGCTTGGCAGGCCAATCCTGATTCGTTCTATTTTCAGAATCTCAAGCACTGGAGTGGTCAAAAAACACCATCGACCATACCCGTAGCCTTCTGGTGGGGACTGAGTGCTGTGGCGGCGCTTTTGCTATTGGCCTTGGCGGGCGTACTGCTGTTGCGCCGCGAGGTAGCCCGCCAAACATACAACCTGCGTGCCAGTGAAGAAAAGCTCTCTACTATTCTCAACAGCATTGAAGCCCATGTTTTTATCAAAGACCCGCAATTGCGCTACCAATATGCCAACCGCAAACTGTGTGAGTTTTTGGGCCTGTCTGTAGAGCAGATTCTGGGCAAAACCGATGAGGCCTTTTTTGATCCGGCCACCGCAGCCCGGATTCGAGAAGTTGATGAGTTGGTGCTGGAGTCGGGCCAGCGGCTGGTGAAGGAGGAATTTGGGCACAAATTGGGGCAGTCCAAAAAACATACGTTCTTGTCCGTGAAGCTGCCATTGGGTCTGCCAGGGCAGGAGGGATACACCCTGTGTGGTATTTCAACCGAAATCACCGAACAGCGGCAATTTATCGAAGAAATCCATCAATTGGCTTTTTACGATCCCCTCACCCACCTGCCCAACCGCAAGCAATTGATGGAACGCTTGCAACAATGGTTGAATGAGCCACATACGCACCAAGGCAGCCATGCGCTGCTGCTGATCAACCTCGACAACTTCAAAGATCTGAACGACACCCACGGGCACAGTGCAGGAGATCAGTTGTTGCAACAAGTTGCCCAGCGCCTGACCGCTTGCGCCCGCCCCGGTGACATGGTGGCCCGCTTGGGCAGTGACGAATTTGCCCTGCTGATGGGCGAACACAAACCCCAAGTGGCCAGCACCCAACACCAGATTGAATACGCTGCCACACATATTCTGAAAGCCCTGTCAGAGACCCCCTACCCTATTGGCACCTTGGAATACCGTGCGTCGGCAGGCATTGGCATTGCAGTGCTCGACAGCCGCCAGCTCTCGGTAGAAGCCATTCTGAAACATGCCGATCTGGCATTGTTTCAGGCCAAAGCCCAAGGACGCAACAATCTGCGCTTTTTCAAGCCTGATATGGAAGTGGTGGTGGCCGCCCGCGCTGCACTGGAAGCCGATCTGCGCGAAGGCTTGGCCCGCGAACAGTTTTTGCTCTATTACCAGCCCCAGGTGGACAGCCAGCACCGCATGTTTGGTGTAGAGGCGTTGGTGCGCTGGCAGCATCCGCAGCGTGGGCTGGTCGCCCCTGGCAGCTTTATTGGTTTGGCAGAAGCCTCGGGGCTGATCGAACCACTGGGGCTGTGGATTTTGCGCACAGCCTGTATGCAAATCAGGCGCTGGAGCAACCATTCAGACACAGCGCATCTGCAAATTGCTGTCAACATCAGCGCCCACCAATTACACCATCCCCGGTTTGTAGAGCAGGTGGTCGGTATTTTGCAAGAGACCGGCGCCAACCCCAACCGACTTGAGCTGGAGTTGACCGAAAGCCAACTGGTAGAGGACATGGAGGGTGCTATCGCCAAAATGCAAACCCTCAAGGGCCAGGGCGTACAGCTGTCGCTGGATGATTTTGGCACCGGGTATTCTTCGCTCAACCACCTCAAACGCCTGCCCTTAGACCAGCTCAAAATTGACCAATCATTCGTGCGCGATTTGTTGATCGATGCCAATGACCTGTCCATCGTCAAGGCCATTGTGGGTATGGGGCACAGTCTGCACCTGTCGGTGTTGGCCGAAGGGGTGGAAACCCAAGAGCAACGCAATATGTTGGAGCAGCTCGGTTGTGTGCTCTACCAAGGTTACTGGTTTGGCCGCCCCATGCCGGTAGAACAATTGCAGGATTGGCGCAGCCCTACTGTCTCAGGCGGCTAAGCCTTAGGGCCGCAGTTTGCTTAATCGGCCAAGAACCGAGCATAACGGGCCATGTCAACATTGCCCCCACTGATGAGGATGCCTACACGCTTGCCCTGAATATCCAAGCCACCGTGGCGGGCGCCTGCAATGGCCAACGCACCCGTGGGTTCGACCACGATTTTCATTCGTTCAGCAAAGAAGCGCAGGGCGTGCAGGAGCTGTAAATCACTGACCGTGACGATGTCTTGGACATGGGGTTGGAGCAAGCTAAAAACGATTTTGCCCAAGCTCTCGGCTCTGGCCCCATCGGCAATGGTGTGCGGAGGCGCAATTTGCACAATCTGCCCGCTACGCAAAGATTGTTGGGCATCGTTGCCCGCCTCAGGCTCTACCCCCACCAAAATGCAGGACGAGGCGCGGGCCTGAGCAGCGAGCACACTGCCTGCCAACAGACCGCCGCCACCTACGGCAACAAATAGGTAGTCCAGATCTGGAACCTCTTCCAACAGCTCTAAAGCCGCGGTGCCCTGCCCGGCAATCACCTGTTGGTGCTCAGACGGTGGCACCAACGTCATGCCACGTTCTTGGGCAAACTGGCGGCTGAGGGCTTCGCGGTCGGTGGTGTAGCGGTCGTAGGTCACCACTTGGGCACCATAGTGGCGCGTGGCAGCCATTTTGGAAGTAGAGGCATCTTCGGGCATAAACACCACTGCCGGAATGTCCAACAGGCGTGCGGCCAAGGCCACCGCTTGGGCATGGTTGCCCGCTGAGAAGGCCAGCACCCCATGCCGACGCTGCTCGGCATTGAGTTGGGACAAGGCATTGAAAGCGCCGCGAAATTTAAATGATCCTGTGCGCTGCAAACTTTCGCACTTAAAGAACAACTGTGCTCCTAACAAGCGGTCGGCAGTGCTGGAACGCAATACTGGCGTATGGTGTGCCACGCCTTTCAGGCGTGCAGCCGCTTGGATGACATCATCAGGGGTGGGAGCAGTCAGAGGCATTGCAGAATTCTCCATTGCATGGCAGTTCACCCCGGCGGGGCAGATCACATGGCAGGATGGATTATCCTGCAATGAATTGGCCCCATTGCCCATGCAAGCGACTCTTTCAGCTATGGTTTTATGGCCACCAGCATCGGGTGGCAACTCTGGTCAAGCCTTTCAATCACCACCGCAACCACCACCGCCATCCCCATCGCCTCCACCGTCACTGCCCCCATCAGAAGATTCGGCACCACCAAAATCATCGGCCCCCCCATCGTAGCTGGCATCCATAAAGTCAGTACCGCAATAGACGGCACCGCCACTGCCACCCATCTCGTTTTTGCGAGCAATGTCGGTGCAATCGGGCAGATAGAAAAAGCCATTGGCAATACCCAACTGCGCATCCAGCGCAAACAGCAGTGGCAAGCGGGTGGGGGCACGCGGGTCAATATCCTCTTGCCTGCAAGCCCAATACCAAGCCCGGCGCAACCCATCGTTGTGCTTGGCACGCCGTCCTAAGGTCTCGGCGGGCGTATGGTGCAAAAAAACCCCCAACGCACTCTGGCACCAGCCTTGGTAGGCACGGGTATGCAAGATGAACTCGTGCCACAACACATCTACCGCCCGCGATGGCATGGCCACAAACTTTTTGCGGCTGTGCAAACAAGCCAGAAAAAACTGCCGCAGCCCCTGCTCCACCAACTCCGCATCTTTCTGCGCCAGATGCGGATAGGCGTCACGCAACTTGCGTTTGAGAAACTGTGGCAAAGCCGCCTCGCGCACAAAACGTTCGCGTGCTGCCCGCACAATATAGGCCAGCAATGCCCACACCACCATCGTGGCAAACAGGTATAACGCCCATTGTGGCTGTGCAGGCCACCAACCCACCAGCACTCCGGCAGCCGCCCCTAACCAGACCAACGTGCACACCAGCACGCCACGCCGATAGTGATGAATCAGCCGTTGCGTCCACCAGCCCATGGTGCATGCTCCAGTTTTTTCGCTGGCTGCCAAACTGCTCCTATTGGACAGTTGTTTGCCATCAACAAAAGATCGGCCATAGCAAAGAGATAGGCAAAAGTAGAATCGGAGGGTTAGATTAAATCAGGATAGCAAAAGGACTTCCCATGGCCGGACACAGCAAATGGGCGAATATTCAGCACCGCAAGGGCCGCCAGGACGAAAAGCGCGGAAAAATCTGGACCCGCATCATCCGTGAAATTACCGTCGCTGCCCGCGCCGGGGGTGGCGACTTGAGCGCCAACCCGCGTCTGCGCTTGGCTGTAGAAAAAGCCAAGGCAGCCAATATGCCCGCCGACCGCGTCAAATACAACATTGACAAAGCCACCGGCAACCAAGAGGGCGTCAACTACGAAGAAATCCGCTACGAAGGCTACGGCATCGGTGGTGCGGCCATCATCGTTGACACCATGACCGACAACCGCGTGCGCACGGTGGCTGAAGTGCGCCATGCTTTTAGCAAATACGGCGGCAACATGGGCACCGAAGGCTCGGTGGCTTTTCAGTTTAAAAACGTGGGTCAAATCATTTTTGCCCCCGGCACCAACGAAGACAAAGTCATGGAAGTGGCTCTGGATGCAGGGGCAGAGGACGTTGTGACCGACGACGACGGCGCCATCGAGGTGCTGACCTCGCCTGCCGAGTTTGAAGCTGTAAAAAACGCACTAGAAGCGGCGGGCCTCACGCCCGATGCGGCCGATGTCACCATGCGCCCCGACATCACCATCACCCTAGAAGGCGAAGACGCCGCCCGTATGCAAAAACTCCTCGACATCCTTGAAGACCTGGACGATGTCCAAGAGGTCTACCACAACGCTGCATTATGAAAGTTCTTGTCATTGGCGGCGGTGGCCGCGAACACGCCATCGCTTGGAAACTCAGCCAGTCGCCCAAAGTCACGCGCGTTTTTGTCGCGCCTGGCAACGGCGGCACCGCCCTAAATCCCAAGTTTGAAAACCTACCCATCACCGATGTGGTGCAACTGCGTGAATGGGCGCAAGCTGAAAAAATTGGCCTGACCGTGGTCGGCCCCGAAGCGCCGCTGGCCGCTGGTGTGGTCGATGAGTTCCGGGCGCATGGCCTGCGCATTTTTGGCCCCACCAAAGCCGCAGCCCAACTCGAAAGCTCTAAAGCCTTTTCCAAGGCATTTATGCGCCGCCACGGCATCCCCACCGCCGATTACGACACCTTCACCGATCCCGCCGCCGCCCATGCGTTTGTCGATCGATTGGGTGCGCCTATCGTCATCAAGGCCGATGGCTTGGCCGCTGGCAAAGGCGTGGTGGTCGCCATGAACCTGCAAGAAGCCCACGATGCCGTGGACTTTATGCTCGTAGACAACAAATACGGCGTCACGCACAACGCCGGTGGTGCCCGTGTAGTGATCGAGGAATTCCTCGAAGGCGAAGAAGCCAGCTTTATTGTGCTGTGCGATGGCAAAAATGTGGCCGCTCTGGCCACCAGCCAAGACCACAAGCGCCTCAAAGACGGCGACGAAGGCCCCAACACCGGCGGCATGGGTGCCTACTCGCCCGCGCCAGTGGTCACTGCCGATGTGCATGCCCGCGCTATGCGCGAGATCATCATGCCCACCATCCGAGGCATGGAAAAAGATGGCATCCCATTCACCGGCTTTCTGTATGCTGGCTTGATGATTGATGCCCAAGGTCGTCCCAAAACGCTGGAGTTCAACTGCCGCATGGGCGACCCTGAAACCCAACCCATCCTGATGCGCCTCAAGAGCGACATGCTGGATTTGCTCAATGCTGCCGTGGATGGGCGCCTAGACCAGGTAGATCTGCAATGGGATCGCCGCCCAGCATTGGGCGTGGTCATGGCTGCGCACAACTACCCCGAAGACCCGCGCAAGGGCGATGCCATCACGGGCCTGCCTGCCGACCACGACGATGCCATGGTGTTCCATGCTGGCACCACCATGCAAGAGGGCGTCGTGCGCACCAGTGGTGGCCGTGTGCTGTGCGTGACCGTGCTGGCCGACAGTCTGCGCTTGGCCCAAAACCGGGCCTACGACGTGGCCCGTGGCATTCACTTTGACGGCATGCAGTACCGCCGCGACATCGGCCACCGCGCCATCAAAAACCCATGAGTCCAGCCATCAGCCCAACGTTCAACCCCGACAGCACGGTAGCACAGGTGCGCGGCTATTTGGTGGGCCTACAAGCACGCATCATGGATGCGCTTGAGGCCATTGAAGGCCCGCAAGGTGTGCGCTCCGTCATTGACCCTTGGCACAAACCCGAAGGCGAACGCTTGCAGGGCGATGGCATCACCCGCATCATCGAAGGGGGCCGTGTGTTTGAGCGTGCGGGCTGCGGCTTCAGCCATGTGCGCGGGCCACAGTTGCCACCCTCGGCCACGCAGCACCGCCCCGAACTGGCCGGTGCCCCCTTCGAGGCGATGGGGGTGTCGCTGGTGTTTCACCCGCGCAACCCCTATGTGCCCACCGTACACATGAACGTGCGCATGATTGCTGCGGGCCAACCGGGCCAGCCCCCTGTGTGCTGGTTTGGTGGCGGCATGGATCTCACGCCCTACTATGCCTTTGAAGAAGACGCGGTGCATTTCCACCGCAGTTGCCACAATGCGTTGGCCCCGTTTGGCGAAGACAAATACCCACGCTTCAAACAATGGTGTGATGAGTATTTTTTCCTCAAGCACCGCAACGAGCAACGCGGCGTGGGTGGCATCTTCTTTGATGACTTTGCCGAACTCGGGTTTGAGCAAAGTCTGGCTATGACGCAATCCGTGGGTGACGCCTTTTTAGGCGCCTACCTACCCATTGTGGAGCAGCGCCAGCACCTGCCCTATGGTGAACGCGAACGCGAATTCCAGTTGTACCGCCGGGGGCGCTACGTTGAATTCAACCTCGTCTGGGACCGTGGTACCCATTTTGGCCTACAGTCGGGCGGACGCACCGAGTCCATCTTGCTGTCGATGCCACCACACGCATCGTGGGCCTACCAACGCCAAGATGCACCGGGCACCCCCGAGGCTGAATTGACGCAGCATTACTTGGTGCGCCGTCACTGGCTGTAAACCGTGCCCCATGGCCGACCAATGCTGCGCTTTGGTGCCACCCTTGGTGCCAAGCGGCTGCCCTGACTCTGCCCACGTCTTTTTCCTGACACCGCCGCCGCGGGGCCACTGGCCTGATCTGCGGCGGCGCGCTATATTGGGCCTTCCCGATTTTTTTCTTTATTCCAAACATACAACCTGATGACCACCAATACCACCTCGGCCCCCGCTGCCAAAAAAGACGTGACCAAACTCCAGCGCGCCATCGTCGATGGCCTTGAAGACGTCAAGGCACAGGACATCCAGGTTTTCAACACCGAGCATCTGTCACCACTGTTTGAGCGTGTGATCGTGGCATCGGGCACCTCCAACCGCCAAACCAAGGCACTGGCCGCCAGCGTGCGCGATGCCGTGCGCGAAGCAGGCTTTACCAAGCCCCGCACCGAAGGCGAAGACAATGGCGAATGGATCATTGTGGACTGTGGGGCTGCCGTGGTTCACATCATGCAACCCACCATCCGCCAATACTACCGATTGGAAGAGCTGTGGGGTGAAAAACCCGTGCGCCTCAAACTCGGTGCAGCCAAGCCAGTAGCCCCCGCAGCCAAGGTGCCTGCCAAAACGGCCGCCCGCCGGGCAGCCAAAGCACAAGCGGCCACCCCAGAAGACACCCCTGCCACCAAGAAACCCGCCGCGCGCAAAACCAGCCGCAGTGTCGCTGCCACTGCCGAGTCGCCCGTGGCAGCCAAAAAGCCCGCTGCCCGCAAGACAGCCGCTCCCAAGAGCACCTCGGCCAACGCAGCCAGCCCCAGCACGGTGACCAAGGCGCCCGCCAAAAAAGCCCCCAAGAGCACCACTACAGCACCTGCTACTCCCAAGCCAGTCAAGACCGTGGTAGTCAAGCCCCGCGCCGACAAAAAAGCGGCCCCGGCCAAAACCACCGCCGCCAAGAAAGCCCCTGCCCGCAAGGCCGCACCCCGCAGCAAGCCGGAATAAGGAGTCTTGAGCCATGCGCCTGCTGATTGTTGCAGTAGGCCAGCGCGTGCCCGACTGGGCACAAACTGCCTACGACGACTACGCCAAACGCTTTCCGCCAGAGCTTAAGGTGGAACTCAAAGCCGTCAAGACCGAGCCGCGTGGCTCCAAAACGCTAGAAACCCTTTATGCCGCCGAACGCGAACGCATCGAAGCGGCTATTCCACGCGGCACCCGTGTGGTGGCGTTGGACGAACGCGGCACCAACCTGACCACCAAGGCCTTGGCCGAACGGCTCAAAGGCTGGCAGCTGTCGGGCGATGATGTGGCACTGGTGATTGGTGGCCCCGATGGCCTAGACCCAGCCTTTCGGCAAGCGGCGCATGAGCGCATTCGCTTGTCTGATCTGACGTTGCCACATGCCATGGTGCGGGTGCTACTGATTGAGCAGCTCTACCGGGCTTGGTCAGTCAATGCGGGGCATCCTTACCACCGAGAATAGCCCGTTTATCGCCATTTCGCTGGAGCATTGCCATGCCTGCTTTTATTTACTTGGCCTCGCAAAGCCCACGCCGCAGCCAATTGCTAGAGCAACTGGGCATTCAGCACCAATTGCTGCTGGCCCACTCCCCAGACCATCCTGATGAGGCCGAAGATGCCGAGGCATTAGAGGCAGTGCTGCCCGGTGAATCCCCCACGGCCTATGTGCAGCGCGTAACGGCCCTGAAGCTCGATGCCGCCGTGGCCCGCCATGCGCGCCGGGGACTGCCACCGGCCCCCATTTTGTGTGCCGACACCACCGTGGCACGGGGCCGTACCATTTTTGGTAAGCCAGAAGATGCCACACATGCCACGCACATGCTGACACAACTGGCAGGCAGCACCCACCGCGTGCTCACCGCCGTGGCTTTGCAGCACGGTGTACGGCGCTGGAGCACTCTATCGGTGTCTCGCGTGACTTTTGCCGCCATGAGTGCAGAACAGATTGCTGCCTACGTGGCCAGCGGTGAACCTTTGGGCAAGGCAGGAGCCTATGGCATTCAGGGCCGAGCAGCAGCCCATGTACAACACCTGAGCGGCAGTTACTCAGGCATCATGGGCCTGCCACTGTTCGAAACCGCGCAATTGCTGCGTGGTGCCGGATTTTCCCTCTGATCCTTCTCTTTGCCGAGCGCCTGCGGGCGCCCATCTGCCATGCCCAGCCTGCAACAAGACATCCTCATCAACTGGTCACCCCAAGAAACCCGCGTTGCCATTATCGAGAACGGTGCCGTGCAAGAACTGCACTTGGAGCGCCCGCTGGAGCGGGGCTTGGTTGGCAACGTTTACTTGGGCAAAGTAGTACGGGTGCTGCCCGGCATGCAATCGGCTTTTATCGACATTGGGCTGGAACGTGCCGCCTTTTTGCACGTAGCCGACGTTTGGCAACGCCAACCCGATGGAGAACCACCCAGTTTGGCCCGCAAAGGCGAACCACTGGTGCCCATTGAAAAACAAGTTTTTGAAGGCCAGTCACTGATCGTGCAGGTCATTAAAGACCCAATGGGCACCAAGGGTGCCCGCCTGTCCACCCAAATCAGCATTGCCGGACGCTTGCTGGTATTTTTGCCACAAGACGACCACGTCGGCGTTTCACAAAAAATACCCGCTGCCGAGCGCGATGCCTTGCGCAGCCGTTTGCAAGCCTTGGTGGGCACCAAAGAAACCGGCGGTGGCGGCGGTTTTATTCTGCGCACCAACGGCGAAGATGCCAGCGACACCGAACTGGCCGAAGACATTGCCTACCTGCGCAAAACTTGGGCGCGCACCAAAGAAGCCTCGCTCAAGTTGCCCCCCAAATCACTGCTGCTGCAAGACCTAGACCTGTTGCAACGTGTGCTACGCGACTTGGTTGGTGAACACACACACACCATCCGGCTTGACTCTATGGAGCAGTTCCAGCGCCTGCGCGCCTTCGGCCAAGAATTTATGCCTGCGGCCACGGCCAAGTTACAGCATTACAAAGGCGAACGCCCAATCTTTGACCTGTATTCGATTGATGAAGAGATTGCCAGGGCGTTGGGCCGCCGGGTGGATCTCAAGTCGGGCGGCTATTTGATCATTGACCAAACCGAAGCCCTCACCACCGTGGATGTGAACACAGGTGGCTTTGTGGGTGCGCGCAATTTTGACGACACCATCTTCAAGACCAATCTGGAGGCAGCGGGTGCTATTGCCCGCCAACTGCGCCTGCGCAACTTGGGTGGCATCATCATTGTCGATTTTATTGACATGGTGCGCGAAGACCACCAACATGCCGTGCTGGCCGAATTTAAGAAGCAACTAGGCCGCGACCGGGTCAAGACCACTGCCGGGGGCTTCTCGCAATTGGGGCTGGTAGAGATGACACGCAAACGCACCCGAGACTCGCTGGCACACATGCTGTGCGAGCCTTGTCCTTCATGCCAGGGACGGGGAGCCATCAAAACTGCCCGCAGCGTGGCCTACGATATTCTGCGCGAGGCCCGCCAGTTCCATCCACGCGAGTTTCGCGTGGTCGCAGCACCGCAGGTCGTGGAGCTACTACTGGACGAAGAAAGCCAACATCTGGCCGGACTGAGCGACTTCATCGGCAAACCCATTTCGCTGCAAGCAGAAAACGCCATCGGACAAGAACAATACGACATTGTGCTGCTGTGATGCAACCGCAGGCATAAGATGGTGGCCCCGACCTGCCACGACTGTCCTTGCTCCCATGACCAGCCTGCACATTCCCACCATGTTTGTCATGCTCTTCGTGGGCGTGATGGCAATGGCACTGTCGATTGCTTCCGTAGCCTACCGCCGCCAACCAGATTTACAGGTTTTCTCTTGGGGCTTGCTAGCGCAAAGCGTGGGTTATGCCCTCTTCTTTTGGCGCGATCAGGTGTCACCGCTGTTATCAGTGGTCTTGGGCAATATGGCCATCAATGCCGCAATGGCGTTGTATGTTTTGGCGCTGTACCGCTTTCAGGGGCGCAAGGCTCCGCGGGGCTTGGTGGCGATTCCGGTGGTCATCGTGGGGCTGGGCACCTGGTGGCTGGTGGATGCCTACCAAGCTCGCCGGATTCTGTTGTCCTTCATTACCTTGCTACAGTTTGTCCACATGTCGGTGCTGTTGTGGCAGGGGCGTCAGCAGATTGTGGGGCGGGGCAAATACATCTTGGGGTTTGCCGCCGTACTCACCTCCTTGACCATGCTCTATCGGATAGTGGTGACCTTGGCCGGATTAGATTCCGCACAAAAAATCACCGACTCCACTTTGACAGTGATCCTGAGCTTTATGCTGTCGCTACTGGACACGCTGCTGCTGTCGGTGGGGATGCTGGTGATGGCGCAAGAGCGGTCAGAACAGGCCCGTGTAGAAAGTGAGCACCGCTACCGCAAGCTGATTGAGTCGGCCAATGAAGGCATCTGCGTGCTAGAAAACGGCGTGTTGCGCTTTGTCAATCCCAAATTTATAGATTTGTTTGGCTATAGCCGTGACGAACTGCTGGGGCAGTCCATCTTGAGCTTCATCCACCCTGACGACCGCCCACTGGTGTACCAAAACCACCAAAAACGGCTACAGGGCCATGCCGATGACCTGAAATACCCGGCCCGTGTGCTCACCAAAAACCGGGGTGTGCGTTGGATGGAAATCAGTGGTGTGGCCATTGATTGGTGTGACCAACCCTCCACGCTGAACTTCTGCTCCGACATTACCGAACGGCAGCAAATGGACGAACGCATCCGGGCACTGGCCTTCCATGATGCGCTCACGCACCTGCCCAACCGCCGCTTGCTGCACGAGCAGCTGGATCTGGCCATGACAAATAACCAAGGCACCGGCCAGCACAGTGCGGTGGTGTTTATGGACTTGGACAACTTTAAACCGCTGAACGACCGCTATGGTCACCATATAGGCGATCTGCTGCTGATAGAAGTCGCGCAGCGCCTGCGCCAGACCATTCGGGGCAGCGATACCGCAGCCCGTTTGGGTGGCGACGAATTTGTGGTGGTGCTCAATGGTCTGAGCAACCATTGGCCTACCGCCACCGAACAGGCCCGCCATGTGGCAGAAAAGGTGATCCAAGCTCTGTCAGAACCCTACCAGTTGCAAGACACGGATGCACAAGGCCAGCCCACGGTGATTGAACATCGCTGCACGGCCAGTGCAGGTGTGACTTTTTTCTCAGGACATGACACCAGCGCCGAACAGCTGCTAGATCAGGCAGATGCAGCGATGTACCGCGCCAAAGATGCTGGGCGCAATCGCATGGAGTTTTTTCAGCCTCCCCCTGCCGTCATCCCTTAACGGCTGGCACGAAAACATCCCCGCAAACGCTCCAGCGCAGCCCGCAAGGTTTCGTCCCGTTTGGCAAAGCAAAAGCGCACCACGCGCTGGTCAAAGCCATCACCATAAAACGCCGACAGCGGAATAGCCGCCACGCCCACTTCGCGCACCAGCCACTGGCAAAAATCGGCTTCGTTCAAATCACTGACTGCAGAAATATCTACACACTGAAAGTAACTGCCCGTGCTGGGCAACAGGCGCAGGCGGGAGCCTTCAAGCCCTTGACGGAATAAATCACGCTTAGCCTGGTAAACCCTGGGCAATTGCAGATAGGGGGCCGGGTCGCTCATGTAGGCGGCCAAGCCATACTGCATCGGGGTGTTGACGCTAAACACATTGAACTGGTGCACCTTGCGAAACTCAGCCATCAATGCCGCCGGGGCCGCCACCGTGCCCACCTTCCAGCCCGTGACATGGAAGGTTTTGCCAAAACTGGACACCAAAAAAGCCCGTGCCGCCAACCCCGCAAAGAGGGCGGCACTTTCATGCTCGGCACCATCAAACACCATGTGTTCATACACTTCATCACTGATGAGCAGCACATTGGTGGGGGCCAACAACTCTTGCAGCCGTAGCATATCCTGCCGACTCCACACAGTGGCGCTGGGGTTGTGTGGGCTGTTGATGATGAGTGCGCGCGTGCGTGGCGTGATAGCAGCACCGATACGGTCAAAATCAGGGCGAAAACTACCGGGTGTCAAGGGCACGCGCACGGCCACACCACCAGCCAAGGCAATATTGGGCACATAGCTGTCGTAGCAGGGATCAAGCACGATCACTTCATCGCCCGGATGCACCACGGCCAAAATAGCGGTCAAAATGGCTTGTGTAGCCCCAGCAGTGATGGTGATTTCAGTATCGGGGTGGTAGCTGCGCCCATGCAATGCCTCTATTTTGGCGGCCACTGCCTGTCGTAGCAGGGGCACCCCCGCCATCGGCGCATATTGGTTGTGTCCAGCCCGCATCGCTTGGCCGACAGCCTCCAGCAAGGTGGGATCGCAATCAAAATCTGGAAATCCTTGCCCCAAATTAACGGCCCCATGCTCGGCAGCCAATGCCGACATGACCGTGAAAATGGTGGTGCCTACTTGGGGCAGGCGACTGGTTAGTACAGGAGTAGGGTCAGCGGCAAAAGTGGAAGTCATGGCACACCCTGGCAGCCTTAGAGTTCGTAGTCGTTCACATGCCCAGTCATGGCACGGGCCACCAAATCGCGGCTCAATCGGTCGCTGATGAGTTCAGCGAACTTATAAACAAAGTTGCGCAAATACGCCCCCCGCTTAAAAGCCACCCGTGCCACACTCTGACCAAACAGATGGCCCACGGGGCGCACCACCAAGTCGCCTACTGGGTCGTCACGCATGGCCATTTCGGCCACAATGCCAATGCCCAACCCCAAACGCACATAGGTTTTGATCACGTCCGAGTCAATCGCTTCTAAGGCGATGCGCGGTTGCAAGCGACGCGCAGCAAAAGCGGCATCAATCTTGCCGCGCCCAGTGAAGGACGGGTGGTAAGTAATGAGCGGCTCGTGGGCAATGTCTTCTACGGCAATGCGCTCTTTTTGTGCCAACGGATGGCCCGGCGGCAACACCAACACATGCTGCCACTCGTAGCATGGCAGTGTGACCAATTCGGGGTAGTCGGCCAGCGATTCGGTCGCCATACCAATCTCGGCTACTTCGTCAATCACCATGCGCGCTACTTGATCGGGCGTTGTTTGGTGCAGGCTCACATTGACTTTGGGATAGGCTTCGCGCAAACGCGCCACCGGCACGGGCAACACATAACGCGCTTGGGTGTGGGTAGTAGCAATGCTCAGGGTGCCATTGTCTTGGGCGCTGAACTGCTCACCAATGCGTTTGAGGTTGCTGACCTCGCGCATGATGAGCTCAATACTGCGCAACACATGCTGGCCCGGCTCGGTAATGCGCTTCAGACGCTTGCCATGGCGGGCAAAAATTTCTACGCCCAGCTCCTCTTCCAACTCAATGATGGCCTTGGAGACCCCCGGCTGCGAAGTGTGCAACGCCTTGGCGGCTTCGGTCAGGTTGAGATTGCGGCGGGCTGCTTCTTGCACGAAGCGGAATTGATGCAGGTTCATGCTTTATTTTTCATAAAGATTTTCTTCATTATGTCTTATCCATCTAAAGCACTCACCATCCCCGTGGCCGTATGCCCCCCGCACCCACCCTACAGGGAGGGTGGGTGCGCGCCAGCAATATCGGCCATCAGCGCCGTCATGCGGGGGTCTTCACCAATGGCGGCTTGCACTGTCAAATCAATCGTCGGGTGGGCCACACGCAAGGCATCGACCAAATGGGGCAGGTCTTCACGGGCGTGTTTACCTGTGCCCAAAAACATCGGTACGACCGTAATGGAACGAACGCCCTGATCGCACAAATGCTGCACAGCCTGCGTCAGATCTGGCTGGCACAACTCCAGATACGCACAACAGGCCAGCACCTGTGGCTGGGTCGCAGCCATGCGCTCCCGCACTGCCTCGATGGGAAGACGCCACAAGGGGTCGCGCGAGCCGTGGGCAAACAAAATCACACCGTGGGAAGGAGGGGGAGACAGGGCCATCAGAACATCCAGAAAACTACACCTTCAACGGCGCAGCACCAACCAGCCAAAAGCCGCCAATGACAGCAAGGAATACAACACCCCAGGCACCGCAGCCGCCACCCAAGGCGCCCAATGCTGCAAACTGCCCACAAAACCAAACACATTGTTGAGCAAAAAGAAACTAATGCCTGCCATCACACCACCAAACACATAGCTGGCAATGCCTCCAGAGCGGAAATGCAGGTACGCAAAAGGCAGCGCCAGCACAACCATCACCAAGCAGCTCAGGGGATAAAACACCTTGCGCCAGAACTCAATCTCGTAGCGTTGGGCTGCTTGCCCGTTGGCCTCCAAGTGGTGGATGTACTGGAACAGATCGAGAGTAGCCATGCGATCGGGTTTGAGCACAGCAGCAGCCACCATGTCGGCACTGATCTGCGTGGGCCAATGCCATTGGGGCAATTGCAGGGTCTCAACACGCGCAGGGGCCATTGCATCTGTGGCGGCGTAGTAGGCTGTGTGCTGGGCCTGCTGCAACATCCAGCCACCTTCAGCAGCAAACTGTGCTCCGGCAGCCTGTGTGCGCGACACCATGCGGCCTTGGTGATCAAAACCAAACACCCGCAAACCCAGCATGTGGCCATCTGGGCCAATGGCACGCACATTCACCACAAAGGAGTATTCTCCTTGGGTTTCGCGCAGCCAAGCCCCGGTTGCGCCCGTCGTTAACACACCTTGGTAGCGGGCCTTGACCAACTGTGCAGCCCGGTCGGCCAAGGGGGCCAAATAGTCTCCCACCGCAAAGGTCAGCAAGACAAAAAAGCCGCCCAGTGTCAGTAAGGTGCGCAAAGCCCGCCAAGGCCCAAGCCCACTGGTACGCATGATGGTGAACTCTGAGCTTTGCGCCAGCCTGGCCATGACAAAAATGGTGCCAATCAACACCGTGATAGGCAGCAGCTCATACAGGTGGTTGGGCAATGCCAACGTCACAAACAGCAAGGCATGGGGCAACTGGTAGCCGCCAGTAGGACTGCGGCCTACCCAGCGCAACTCATCGACCAGATCGAAAAAGAAGAACAGTGCCAAAAAACCCAGTGTGACAAAACCCACCGCTGCCAGCACTTCGCGATGGATCAAACGACGGATGGTTTTCATGCAGCACTCCGACGGCGCCACCAATAGCGCGGACTCCAATGGTGATGGCGCACCGCCAGCAATATCGCCGCCAACACCAGCGTGCTGCCATGCAGCAACCCCAGGAAAGACACGAGCGTGATACGGCCCGACCCCACCCAACTTTGGCCCAACGTGAGCAAGTTGTAATACACAATGAAAGTAAACAAGGCCAACAGCAGGTTGCCGCTGCGGCTGGCGCGGGGATTGACACTGGCCAATGCCAGCGCCAGCAACACAAAATTGAAGGCGGCCAAGGCCAACCCCAGACGCCAGCCCACCTCGGCCAAATCGGTGGAAGCGCCTTGGGCCAACAGTTGTGGGGTGCTGCGCGTCTTGACAGGGCGGGCATTGTTGGAATCAATGGCCGCAGTGCCAATGCGGGTGCCGTATTCGGCAAACTCACTGACCTTGGTGCCAGGCTGATCGACAGCGGTCTCGACCCGCTGGCCCTTGCTCAAAATGACCAGTCGCTCGCCATCGCGCACTTCCACCCTGGCGCTGTGGGCCGAAGTAACAGCCTCGCTGCGGGCCTCCGTGGCGGCAATGAAAACCTTGCTGGCCACATCGCCCGCCGTGCTGTCGCGGTCAATAAAAAACACACGGGTGCCATTGGCCGACTCTTGGAACTCGCCCGGAGCAATCCGGTCAATGTCGCTGCGTTGCTCGTACTGAAGCTTGAGGGTTTCAATCTGCTGATTAGCCCAAGGCCAAACCAGTAATGCGAGCAAGGCAATAGCCAGTAACACCGGCCAGGCAAAGCGCAACAGCGGCCCCAGAAAACTGAGCAATCCCCGGCCACTGGCAAACCAGATCACCATTTCGCTGTCGCGGTACATGCGCGTCAGCGTGCTAACAATCGCAACAAACAGGCACAGGCTCAACAGAGTGGGCAATTGGCCCAGCACCGTAAAACCCATGACCAGCATCACATCCGAAGGACTGACATTGCCGCGTGCCGCCTGACCCAAAGTGCGGATCAGCATCATGGTCATCACCACCGTGACCAACACCACCAAGGTGGCGCCGAAGCTGCGGGCCAGCTCCTTGCGGATGGATGAATCGAATAACATTGGTTGAAAATAAAAGGTGAATTATGAACTTCGACTTGAAAGCCCTTACGCTGTCCACAGCCGCCACCGAAAAATGCGATCTGCTGATCGTGCTGGTGCCCGATGGTTTTACCGCAGGCAGCGATGCACTGTCCACACTGGTGGCTGGGGCCATCAAGGCGGGTGACCTGCAAACCAAAGCAGGCAAAATTCTGCCTTGTTACCAAGTGCCCACGGTGGCGGCCCGCCGGGTGGTGCTGGCAGGCATAGGTGACGGCCTAGCAGCCAGTGTGCGCCAAGGCGTACAAGCACTGGCAGGCACACTCAGCACTGGCGCCCCCAAACGCGCTGTGGTCTGCTTTGCTGGCCCCGTGGAGGCCAGCGCAGTGGCGGCTGCCGTGGCAGCGGTGTCGCAAGCCAGCTATGTTTACACTGCGACCAAGCCCAAAGCCGAAGCCCGCAGCCTGCAACGGGTGCTCATTGGTGTGGCCAACCCCGCCTCAGTGGCCGAGGCCTTTCACCAGAGTGTAGCCATAGCCACGGGCGTAGAACTGGCCCGCGAATGGGGCAACCGCCCCGGCAACCACGCTACCCCCACAATGCTGGCTAACGCAGCCAAAGAGCTGGCCAAACAACCCAACATCCAATGCAAGATCATGGGGCCAGCCGAGGTGAACAAACTGGGCATGGGCGCCTTTATGGCGGTGGCCCAAGGCACACATGAAGAATTGCGCTTTATTGAACTGCGCTACAACGGCGCTGCCAAGTCCCAAGCCCCCATCGTACTG
The DNA here is from genome assembly GCF_042652905.1 of Giesbergeria sinuosa. NCBI lineage: Bacteria > Pseudomonadati > Pseudomonadota > Betaproteobacteria > Burkholderiales > Comamonadaceae > Giesbergeria > Giesbergeria sinuosa. The sequence goes on from NZ_JBHSHJ010000006.1 coordinate 105,271, forward strand.
GTAGGTAAGGGCATTACCTTTGACAGTGGCGGCATCTCGCTCAAGCCCGGCGCCGAAATGGATGAGATGAAGTTTGACATGTGCGGTGCTGCCAGCGTGTTGGGCGTGTTTCAGGCGCTGGGTGAACTGCAACCCGAGATCAATGTGGTGGGGCTGATTCCTGCCTGTGAGAACCTGCCCGATGCCCGAGCCGTCAAACCCGGTGATGTGGTCACGAGCATGAGCGGCCAGACCATCGAAATCCTCAACACCGATGCCGAGGGCCGACTGATTTTGTGCGATGCCCTCACTTATGCGGCCCGCTTCAAGCCGACTGCCATCATCGATATTGCCACGCTCACAGGTGCCTGTGTCATTGCCCTGGGCAGCGTACGCAGTGGCTTGTTTGCCACCAATGATGCGCTGGCCCAGTCTTTGCAAACTGCTGGCGAGGCTGCACAAGATCTGTGCTGGCGCTTGCCATTGGACGATGATTACGCCGAAGGGCTGAAGTCCAATTTTGCCGATATGGCCAATGTGGCAGGGCGCCCCGGTGGCTCCATTACCGCAGCCAAGTTTCTGCAAAAATTTGTAGGCAGTACCCCGTGGGCACATCTGGACATTGCTGGCACCGCTTGGAAGGGTGGCGCCGCCAAGGGCGCTACAGGCCGCCCGGTAGGTCTGTTGGTTCAATACCTATTGCAGCAAACCAGCACCCCCAAGGCAGCAGCACCTGCCAAGCCCGCACGCCCCTCGCGCGCCAAGGCCAGCACACCCCGCGCTGCTTGAACCTGCAAACGACGATGACGCAGATTGCCTTTCATTTCAATGCCCCCGACAAACTGGCCTACGCCTGCCGAGTGGCCCGCAAGGCACTGCGTCATGAACAACGGCTGGTGATTACAGCCCCCCCCGATATTCTGGCGGAGCTCGATCCCATGCTATGGCAGTGGGCACCTGAGGAGTTCATTGCCCATTGCGGTGCCGAGGCCAGTGAAGAGCTGCTCGACGCTTCGCCGGTGCTGTTGCTGCCCGACCCACGCCAAGCACGACACCACCAGGTGCTGCTGAATTTGGGCACGACAGTGCCCGCCGGTTTTGAACAGTTCGAGCGTCTGATCGAGGTCGTCAGCATGGGGGACGATACCGACCGCCAACACGCCCGCGCCCGCTGGCGCGACTACAGCAGCCAAGGCTATGCCATCGTGCGCCACGATCTGGCCCCAGAAGGTCGCAATCCAAGGTGATTTTTAGATGAGCCGACACCCCAAGGCACCACCCCGTTTTATTCCTACCCTGACCGAAGTGGTGCCGATCCCTCGTGACAAACCACCTCTCGCGTCTGCACCAGTGGCAACACCTCCTGTGGCTACCGCCACAGACTTGCCTCCAGCCAGCCCTCCGCCCTGGATGCTCGATATCCCCACACTGGCCGATAGCATTGATGCGGCATTGGCCTCGCAGATCACATCACCCACGCCATTGCACCCTGCCACACCAGTGCCGCCCGCACTGCCCGGCACCCTGTCAGCAGAGCAGGAAGCCCGCCTAGTCCAACGCCTCCTGCAACGGGTGGAAAGCACGTTAGAACACCGCTTGCATGAAGCCATCAACCATATTGTGCAAGAACAGGCCGCCTTGATCTTGCCCAAACTGCGTACCGAAGTCCGTAGTTTGGTACGACAGACGGTGGGCGAGGCCGTCGCCCAAGAGTGGATCAATGCCCGCACCCCAGGCCGCCAAGAGCCGGTCAACGGCGCATCTGTAACGCCCCTGGATTGACGATATTGGTGGGTGTGCCTTTGATGTAGTGCAGCACATTGTGAAAGGCTGCACCAAAAGACTGTTCATAGCTGTCTTGTTCCACATAACCAATGTGGGGCGTGCAGACACAGTTTTCTAACCGCAGCAAGGCATGGCCTTGCAGAATGGGTTCGCTCTCAAACACGTCAATGGCCGCCATACCAGGGCGCCCACGGTTGAGTGCGGCAATCAAAGCGTCGGGCGCAATCAGTTCGGCGCGTGATGTATTGACCAACAAAGCCGTAGGCTTCATGCAGGAGAGGTCTTCTAAAGTAATACTTGCTTGGGTCTCTGCACAAAGCGGTAGGTGCAACGAGACCACATCACATTCGGCAAAAAATGCCTTACGGTTGCTTGCCACGGCAAAACCATCCTGCTGCGCCCGTGCCAGTGAAGTGTCACGCCCCCAGATACAGACCTGCATACCAAAAGCCCGACCATACCCAGCAACCAACTGGCCCACCTGACCATAACCCCAGATGCCCAGCGTTTTGCCGCGCAGTACAGCTCCCAACCCAAAATTGGCAGGCATGGAGCCAGCCTTCAGACCCGACTGTTGCCAGGCACCGTGCTTCAGATTGGAAACATACTGTGGCAACCGCCGCATGGCCGCCATCAACAGCGCCCAAGTGAGTTCGGCGGTGACAACGGGAAAGCTCACCCCCTCGGCCACGGCCACACCCTGCTCGGTACAAGCCAGCACATCCACATGGCTACCTACTCGCCCCACCTGAGCAATCATGCGCAACCGGGGCAACTTGTCGATCAACTGGCGGGTGATTTGCGTACGATCGTGAATCAGGACGATGATGTCGGCATCTTTAAGACGCACAGACAACTGCCCTAATCCCTTGACCGTATTGGTGTAAACCTTGATGGTGTAAGCGTTGAGATAGGAAACGCATTGCAGCTTGCGGACAGCGTCCTGATAGTCGTCCAAAATGACAATGTTCACTGTCATGCGCATCCTTCTCCCGTATAGGGAATGACAAACCAATCGATAAAACGGCACAGCAGGTGGTTGCCGCTGGGATGCTGGAGTTTACGCAAGGTGAGAAGGTGCCAATGGCCCATCGTGGCAGTGGTACTAGGTGACGATACGTTTACACAACTTGTCTTGGGAGACCGCCAAGCCGCCGGTAGTAGTCAGGCGTTGTTGCGTAAATCAAGTTTGAGATGCATTGCCACAGCCACAGCCACAGCCACAGCCATTGTCTGAGGACGACCCAGCTCAGTGAATCTGTTCAATATCGTTGTCCAGATGTGCAACTCGTTGGCTGGGTGCTCGAAGGTGCGTGACATCACACGCTTACCCAGTCGCTTGATGCAGTGCATCTTGGTCTCCACCCAACTTCGCTGGCGGTAGCTACTCCAGACTTGCCATGCTGAGCTACCAACACCTGCCGATGTGGACGACAACCGTCTTGACTGGTCAAGTAACGGCCTGGCCAAACGAGTTGTTTGTCACTACAGCGAGGCTTGCTAGAACAAGCCCGCGACGGACGATCGAACACCGCATTTTTGTTTCCGATGTCGAGTTGGTAATCAATTTTTCTTGGGTACGTCCCGTGCGGCAGGACCGTCATAAGTCCACAAATACTCGCGTGGGATTGGCCCCTTGTTCCGCCCGCCTTGGCCCGTCTGTTCCCAAGCATGCGACAAAATCCCAACCGAGCGGGAAAGGCAGAACAGGCCGCGCGCTAGTGGTGCAAGGAATCCCAGCTCTGCATAGATCACGGCCGTCGCGCCGTCTATGTTCATAGGAATGCGTCGGCCGCCTTTACGTGCCGCGAGTTCGTCCTCGACGCCGCGGGCGATGGTGGCGAAGCGCCCGCTGACGATGCCATCGCGCGCAGCAGCATCGACCAGTGCTAGAAGCGGCGCTGCGCGCGGGTCTACCGGGTGGAAGCGATGTCCAAAGCCAGACACAAACTTGCCGTGTTCAGCGATGGCTGCATCCAGCCCTGCACGCACAGCATCGGTCAGCAACGCCCCTGCGTCTTGTCGGGTGGCAATGTCGAGGTACATGCTGACGGCCTGCTCCCCTGCACCACCGTGAACGTCACCGAGCACGTTTACCGCCGAGGCCATGGCGTTGTTCAGGCCCACGCCGCATGTAGCTGCCATGCGCGCAATTGCGATGCTTGGTGCTTGGGGGCCGTGATCCACGGCAGACATAAGCGCAGCATCCAGCAGTCGGCCTTGGCCTTCACTGGGCAGTTCTCCGCGTGTCATGAGCCAGATCATTTGCGCGAAGCTAGTGCGGCCGATCAGATCCTCGATGGCATAGCCGCTGTAGCGGATCATGCCGGGCTTCATTTCGATGATGGAAGTGCGCCACCAGTCGGGCACACGTGGGTCTTCGATGGTCATACGACCTTCTCCTGAAAGTGTTCCTCAATCTCACGATCCGAATAGCCAAGTTCGGCCAGGATCGCTGCGGTGTGCTCACCGAGCTGGGGTGGGGGGGTATCGACCGTAGGGGTCTCGCCGTTGAGCTTGAATCCCGTGCGAACTACCCGAATATCCCGACCTACGCCCGGTACGCTCTCAAATGTTCCGACCATGCCACGTTTAGCGATCTGCGGGTGCTCCAGCGCCTGCGGTACCGTGTATACCGGCCCTGCTGGCACGCCGACCTCGTTCAGAAGCAACCACCAGTCGTCGGCTGATTTCGCGGCAAGCCCGTCCTCAATCAAGGCCTTGAGTTCGGCACGGTGCTGCAGGCGGCCTTGCCGCTCGATGAAGCGTGGATCGGTTTTCCACTCTGGATGGCCCAGAACGTCGCATACCGCCTCAAACTGTTCCTGCTTGTTCGCTGCGATGTTCAGCAGGCCCTTCCCTGTACGAAAAGTGCCGGACGGACTGGCCGTAACGTTGTCATTGCCCAGCGGCTTGGGTTCGCGGCCAGCGATCAGGTGGTTGGACACAGCCCAGCCCATCGTGGCCATTGCAGCTTCAAGCATAGACACATCGATGAAGACACCTCCAGTACGGTGACGGTTAGCGAGGGCTGCCGCGACTGCGAAAGCAGCCGTAATACCACCGATGGTGTCTGCGACTGGATAGCCCACACGATATGGAGCATTCTCCGGGGCGCCTGTGATGCTCATAACGCCAGACATGCCTTGGATGATCTGGTCGTAGGCCGGGAGGTCGCGCAAGGGCCCATCTTGGCCGAAGCCAGAGATTGCGCAGTAGATGAGCGTGGAGTTCTCCTTCAGCAAATCCTCGTAGCCCACGCCCAAACGCTGCATCACCCCGGGCCGATAATTTTCGACCAGCACATCGGCGGTGCGCACGAGGCGACGCAAGGCCTCCTTGCCTTTAGGGTGCTTTAGGTTTAGTGTGATCGAACGCTTGCCAGGGTTTTGTGCCAGGAATGACACACCCATCATGGCTTGGTTCAGTTCTTGGTCTGCACCCAATTGCCGCGCCAGATCACCAGTGTTGCACGCCTCCACCTTGATGACATCAGCGCCCATGTGAGCCAGTTGGTGGCAAGCGAACGGCCCGGCCAACACGTTGGTCAGATCCAGCACACGGATGCCGCGTAGAGGTTTGATGGACATGGCAACTCCTTATTCGGGCTTGATGTTCCCCGCCTTGACGACAGCGGCCCAGCGTTTCATTTCAGCTGTAGCTTGCTGCGATGCCTTCGCAGGTGTGTTGGCAACGGGGGTCAAGCCTTGTTCAGCGAGTCGTCGCTTGCCGTCTTCGGAATTCAGGGATGACATGAAGGCATGGTTCAGCTTGTCGATGACTGGTTGGGGAGTGCCTGCAGGCGCGGCAAAGCCAACCCAGAAGTCCATCACGAAGCTGGGCAGATTGGCTTCTTTGGCCGAGGGGACGTCGGGTAGTAGCGGCGAACGGTGATCGCTGGTTACAACCAACGCCCGCAGCTTGCCGGATTTGATGTGCGGCAATGCGGTTGGAAGCGATGTGACCAGCGCCTGCACTTGACCTGCCATCAAGTCCGTCAGCACTGCTCCGGCTCCCTTGTAGGGGACATGCATCAGGTCAACACCCGCTGCGCTCTTGAACAGCTCGCCGCCCAGGTGGGTGTTGGTACCATTCCCGCCCGAGCCGTAGTTCATGCTGCCTGGCTTTGCTTTGGCCAATGCGATGAATTCCTGCACCGTCTTGGCTGGCAGGTTAGGAGTAACGACCAAGACGTGTGGTGCAGACGCAGCAGTGATGATGTGCGAGAAACCTTTCTGTGCATCAAAGGGCATCTTTGGCAAGAGCCCAGGAGCGATGGTGAAGGACATTTCTGTGGTGAGGAGTGTGTAGCCGTCCGGGGCTGCGCGTGCCACTGTTCCCCAACCGATAAGACCGCCCCCGCCGACCTTGTTGTCCACGACGAAAGGCTGACCCAGGCCATTGCCAACCTGGTTGGCGGCTAGGCGCGCCACGATGTCAGTGGTGCCACCGACTGAATATGGAACGACGATGGTGATGGGGCGCACAGGGTAATTCTGCGCGAAGACAGTTTGAGCGATGGCAAGAGTGCAGACTACAGCAGCGGTGGTCGAAAGAAAGCGGGTGAAGTTCATGGCCGGTCTCCAAAAAATGGCTTAATCGAGCTTGATGTTGCCGGTGCGCACGACTGTGCTCCAGCGCTGTTGTTCGGTTTTCAGAAGGGAGGCAGCCTCCTGAGACGAGCCACCCAAGGGGGTGCTGCCTTCTGCCAGCAACGTGGCCATGGTGTCGGTACGCGCTAACGCCTTCGCTACCTCGGCTTGCAATCGCGACACGATGGCGGGTGGCGTTCCAGCCGGTGCCACCAGCATCTTCCAGTCATTGGTGTCGAATCCTGCATAGCCGCTCTCGGCCACAGTGGGAACGTCGGGTAGTGCTGGCATGCGCTTGCTTGAACTGACGGCCAACGCCCGCAGCTTGCCGCCCTTGATGAACGAGATTACGGTCTGCGGTGTGGCGAAGTAGTAGTCCACCTGGCCGCCCAGCAAATCGTTAGCGGCGGGGCCCGCCCCCTTGTAGGGAATGTGTCGCGTGACGATTCCGGCCTTTTTGGCAAAGACCTCGCCTGTAAGATGGCCTACGGTGCCGTTGCCGGCAGACGCCATGGTGAGCGAATCGGGTCTGGTTTTGGCCGTGCTGACCAAGTCCTTGAGTGTTTTATAGGGTGAGTCACCCTTGACCACCAGTAGCACAGCTTGGCCCGCCACCGTGGCGATGGGTGTGAATGCCTTGCTCGCGTCGTAAGGCATCTTGGCGTACAGCGAAGGATTGATTGCCAAGTTGGCTGTTTGCCCTATGCCCAACGTATACCCGTCCGGCACCGCTTTTGCTACGGCGTCCATGCCGATGTTGCCACCGGCACCGGCTTTGTTCTCAACGATCAACGTCCAGTTTGTGCCGATCCGAATCTTGTCTAGCACCATGCGGGTCACAGCATCCGTGCCACCACCTGGTGGGAATGGAACTATGACTTTGATGGGTTGGTTGGGATATGCCGACTGCGCCTGAGCGGTCACAGCGAACGCAAAGGCGCAAGCGCCGATTAGACGGGGAAGAAAGGACATGATGTCTCCTGGGGCGTGTATGTGGGAAAAGTTGTCAGGCAAGCCGATACACGCGGCGCGCGGTGCCTTGGAAAAGCTCTTGTCGTTCGGCGGCCGACAATTCCTGAGTCAGTCGTTTGAAGGCATTCCAGCCGTTTACGTAGCTGTAGGAGCCTTTGTCAACGGGGAAATTGCTCTCAAACATGCAGCGTTTGGGGCCGAACACCTCAATGCAGGTCAGCATCCATGGCCGCCAGGTGGTAGCAAGCAACTCCGAGGATGGTGGCAGTGCCTTGTGCTCAAAGCCGAAGCCGTTGATACGCATACCCAGGCCGCCGAGCTTGACGAACACGTTGGGCCGGCGGGCGAGTTCATGCATTCCCGCACGCCAACCAGAAAAGACTTCTGCCTCGCGGCCGGCATAGGAGCCAATGCGCACGACACCGCCGCAGTGGTCTACGATGATCGGGAGATTTGGTAATGCGTCTGCGACGTCGCATAGCTCGCCAAGCTGGGGCCAAAACAACCAAGCGTCATAGCTCAGTCCGCGCGCCGAAAGTTCTGCTAAGCCTACGCGATAGCCGGCATCGGCGAGGAGGCCTTTGGGGGCAGCGGTCAGTGGGTTGGCCAGCGAGCTGTCTGTATCCCAGGTTGCCAAGTGCCGGACGCCCCGAAATCGCCCCTCACCTGCCGCCTCATGCGCTTCTAATACCTCGCGCACTGCCGCCCCTCTGCGCAGATCGACATAGCCAACGATCCCATGAGCAATGAATGGCGTACTTGGCTGCGGCAAGGTGGACTGCACCACAAACGCAGTTTCGCCCACAGGCCTCAGGTGCTCCGGACCATCGGCCCGATAGCGCGTAAGCGCCTGCATGTAGACCGAGGCCTGCACTGCATGACCAGACATGGCGTCCGCAAGATACTCTTCGCGTAAATAAGTCCAGCCAGGGCGGTCGTAAAAGTGGTGATGCGCATCCACGATGGCAAGGTCTGGCTCTAGCACCGGCTCCAGCCCCTTTGCCAGCCAGTCAGGTCGCACGCTCAGATAGTTCCCGCTCATGTCGTACCCCTCATCCGACCACTGAAATAAACGGGATGACGCCGAACAGCAGCATGGCCAGCACCAAGCCGAAGAACCATAACAACGACGTTTTTGGTCGCCTCCGTATCTGATGTCCTCATGATGTTGAAGTAGAGGATGCTGAAAGTCAGCATCTTTCCGATCGCATCAGGCGAGGCGGCAACCAAACCAAATGCGATGGGCACCAACGCCAGAGCTACCAGGGCCAACATACGCCGCCGGGTCATGATCAAAACCATGAAGGTGATGATGACCATGCCGTATCTGAGAGCGCGCAACATCACTGTTTCCACCACTTTCTTATGAGGTGCGGCGTGCCGCCGCATTCAACTTTTGTTAATTATGTTCTGTTAGATAGAACTATATTCTGTGTGGAAGAACTGTAAGGTCATGAAAAAGGCAGGGGCTATAGGGGAAACCCTTGTTATTTCGTTATATGTCACTATGTTCTACTAGGCAGAACAACCTCTACGACAATGACTCCCGATTTACCAAACCTCAAGTCCTCAAATGACGGCATCGCAGAGAATTCGAGTGGCGTCGCCGTTCTTGATCGTGCTTTTGCCTTGCTAGAGGCATTCCAGCTGACCGATGAGCGGCTGACTCTCACGGAGCTCTCCCGCCGTACAGGTCTGTACAAGAGCACCGTACTGCGCCTTCTGGCGGCACTGGAGCATGGCGGTTTCATGCGAAAACTAGAGGATGGGCAATACACCATCGGCCCGCAGCCGATGCGCTTGGCTGCGATCTACCAACGGTCTTTCCGGGTTGATTCGATCATTGAGCCTTTACTTGCCGAGTTGAGCGCCAAGCTTGGCGAGACTGCCTCGTTCTACGTGCGCGCGGGTGCGCGACGCTTGGTGGTTAGCCGCGTCGAACCTGCACGTGCAGTACGCGTGTCGATTCGGATCGGCGAGGACTTTGATGTGAGTAAGGGTGCGTCGGGCAAAGTGCTCTTGGCATTTACGGAAACAGACAGCAGTTTCGAACTGATAAGAGAGCGCCTGTGGGCAACTTCATACGGCGAACGCGATCCCGAAACGGCTTCTGCCTCCGTACCGGTCTTTGGGGCCTTGGGAGACCTGAAAGGGGCGCTGACCATTTCAGGCCCATTGTCCCGCTTAGGAGAGCCGTCTGCCATGGAGGTAGCTGTGGCAGCACTGCTTGAAATGGCGCGCCGTGCAACAGCTGAGTTCGGGGGGAACCCCAGCCGCTACACAAGCGCCTTGCAGAGTGCTTCAGTAGACGGTGCGTAGGCGGTTGCCGCCGCACGGCACATGTTCAAGCAGCGATAGAGAACTGGAATCACCCCAGCTTCCGCTGGCGGGAAGTACCCGATGGGTTCAAGCAGGCGGTGGTGATTGAATCATGATACCCATTCGAGCGTTGTGACTTCGACAGCTTCTTTGGTTTTCTATTGAGACCATGCTGTGCATCCATTGCCTGCAACTGTGGTGGAACCTGTGAGTGATCCTGCCATGGAAGAAGAGCTGCACGAGCGGCCGCTGTGCCGCTGCTTTGCGGATCTTGATGGCGCAGCCCGCATGCCTGACGAAACCATCATCTTGCACTTTCGCCACCTGCTGGAGAAACACCTGCTGGCGACCATCAACATCGGTTTGGCCCAGCAAGATCTGATGCTCAAGACCGGCCCCATCGTGGATGCCAGCAGCATTGCTGCGCCCAGCTCGACCAAAAACAAAGAGGGTGAGCGAGATCCAGAGAGGCACCAGACAAAGACAAGGCCGAGCGGCTTAAGGCCAGCGTGTGAGACAAGGTGGAACAACCGTTCAGGGTGAAAAAGCAGTAGTTTGGCTACCACCAAGGTGGGCTACCGGGGCCAGGGGAAGAGCACGGCGCGGTTGACGATGCTGTTTACGTTGGGAAATCTGTGAATGGCAAGGAAGTGCATCATGGGTGCACAGGGATAGGAGTGCTTTCCCAGTGCTAAAGCGGTATCGCAGAGGCCAAAACAGGCCTGCAAACTGCGCGAAAAGGGTGCCAATCAACCGGTTATGCAGGCATCAAGTGAACCTGCGCGCTCTGTCGGGCGGAGTTGATAGGGCCACCAGAACCACAATCTTCTGTATTTTCGAGACAATTCCCACATCATGGAATAAAAAACAACGGTGAAAAGTAAGAAATTGCTTCGCCGAAGATTTCAGTCCTCAGCCCTTACTCAAACTCCCGAGTTCCATGCTGTATTTGCCCTTGTCTCACGTGGCAAACGTCCCCATAGTTCAGTGCTCAGTGCAAAAAACAGAACCTAGAAAAATTTCGCTGGGTCTTACATCAGCGGAGGTTTGAACAAGCTTGACGAAGTCGGCGTTAAAGGCATCCGCCAGAGTCGCCCCCTTTATTGGGTAGCGTATTCGGTGCCTCCTTGTCTGAACGAGAGGCTAGAGGCACTATCAATCCAACCCCAGTAATTGGGGCTATTGCCCTTTGATCCCAAACGAAAGAAGCAGTCAGAGTTCAGAACTCAGTGCAAAGAGCGGGAAACTGAGTGACGATCAACATTGATTTTTTTGTTACAGGGTCGGGAACTTCGGGTCTTGGCACTCTCTCCAACAGAGTGCTAACATGAAGACTTGGAAGAAAGGACTTCTGGAATGACACTCTCATCTGGATCCGCATCGGCGGCTTTGGCATCGACCAACCCGTGGGCCGTAGTGCCGTCGCTGGGCAATCTGGACGCTTATATCTCGGCAGCCAATCGCTTGCCCTTGCTCACCTATGAGGAAGAGCAAAGCTATGCGCGTCGGCTGCGCGACCACAATGATGTGGAGGCGGCTGGGCGCTTGGTCATGTCACACCTGCGGCTGGTGATTTCTATTTCGCGTCAATATTTGGGGTATGGGCTGCCCCACGGCGATTTGATCCAAGAAGGTAACGTGGGCCTGATGAAGGCGGTCAAACGCTTTGATCCTGATCAGGGGGTACGTCTGGTCAGTTATGCCATGCACTGGATCAAAGCCGAGATCCATGAATACATTCTGAAGAACTGGCGTATGGTCAAGGTGGCTACCACCAAGGCGCAGCGCAAGCTGTTCTTCAATTTGCGCTCCATGAAGCAAGGCTTCAAGACCGATGCCGAAGACACGCACCGCAGCAGTTTGTCCGATACTGAAATTGACCAAGTAGCCCATCAGCTCCAAGTCAAGCGCGAAGAAGTGATAGAGATGGAAACACGCATGTCTGGTGGTGACGTGCTGTTAGATCCAGCTCCCTCCGACGATGGTGAGCAGGCGTTTGGCCCGATTGCCTATCTGGCTGATGCTTCGCACGAGCCTACGGCTGTGATGGAGTCGCACCAGCGCGACATGCTGGCCAGCGATGGTATTGCCACTGCCTTGGCTACGTTGGATGAGCGTGGTCGCCGGATCGTGGAGGAGCGTTGGCTCAAAGTGAATGACGATGGTTCTGGTGGCATGACACTGCATGAATTGGCGGCGGTTTATGGCGTGAGTGCCGAGCGCATTCGCCAGATTGAGGTGGCCGCTATGAAGAAAATGCGCAAGGTGTTGAGCGCCTACGCCTGATGGGCTGTTCCCCACCGTATGGGGTGGCGATAATGTAGGATGCACCATTGAGGTGCAACGTGCCTTCTTTGCGCTGGGGTCATAGGATCACAGCGATTGTTCAGGAGTTTTGATGCCCCCTTCCTCCTCGCGCCGCACGGCCCTGCTTTGGGCCTTGGCTGCTGTTGGCAGCAATGCCTGTCTGGCACAGCCCGTGGTGGCGGGCAGGGCGCTGGCTACGCCTGGATGGCCTACGCAACCTATCCGGTTGGTGGTGGGTTTTCCGGGGGGCTCTTCGCCCGATTTGGTCGCACGTACATTGGCAGAACCCCTTGCACAGGCTTTGGGCGTGCCAGTGGTGGTAGAAAACCGGGTGGGGGCTGGAGGCAACATCGCCGCCGAGGTGGTGGCCCGTGCCACCGACCACCACACGCTGGGAGTGATGATCAACGGCAACTTGACAATTGCACGGATGCTCAACCCCAAACTTGTTTACGACCCCCTCAAAGATTTGGCGCCTATCAGTTTGATCGGTACCGCCCCTTTGGTTTTGGCGGTGCCTGCCAAAGCACCGGGGAGTCAAACCCGTGATTTCTTGATAGCAGCTCGCCAAGCGGGGGATCGGTGGAGTTATGGCACGCCGGGGGTGGGCACAGTCGCCCACATTGGCATGGAGTTGCTCAAAGCCAAAACAGGCATGGCCCCAGTGCATGTGCCCTATCCTGGCAATCCTCAGGTCATCCAGGCGCTGGTGGGGGAGCAGTTGCAATTGGCCCTGCTGCCCCCAGCAATGGCAGCCGCCCAAGAGCGGGCAGGCAAGTTGCGCATTATGGGGGTGACATCTACTGGGCGTAGCACGTTGGTGCCCCATTACCCCAGTTTGTCCGAGGCGGGGGTGGCTGATTTCCATTTAGAAATATGGAATGCCGTGGCCTCCTCGCCAGCACTGCCGTTGCCAGTGCGAGAGCGGCTCTCAGTGCTGCTCAGCCAGATCGTACGCAATCCAGGGGTGCGCCAAAAATTGTTCCAACAGGGCTGGCAGGTTGCAGGCACCACCGCCGAAGGGCTGGCCCGACGCATTCAGGCTGACACCCAGCTGCTGGGGGGAGTGATTGCCACCCAGAGCATTCGGGCCGATTGAGCCAAGGAGCGTCCTTTGGCTGCTGCACCTTTGCCATTGCCAGCCCCCCCCCAAGGGGCCGTGTTGCGTGGCTTGGCGGTAGACGCAGCCGAGGGGCGGGCAGCCGATTGCGCACGCTGTGCCTGTCAGCGCCTGTGCCTGATGGGCAAGATGGCTCCAGAGGTGCGTCCGCATTGGCAGTCGTTGGTCACCGAGCGATCTTTTGCCAAGGGGAGCTATTTGCTGCGCCAGGGGGAGGCTCTGACGGTTTTTCGTATCGTCAAGGTGGGCACCACCATGTTGTTGCGCAGTTCAGAATACGGCATTGAACGGCCTGTGGGCCTGTGCGGTCATGGTCAAACGTTGGGTTCCACCATGTTGCTCGGTCAGCCTGCCATGTTGTCGTGCATTGCCATGTCACCCGTGCGGATCTGTGAAGTGCCCATTGCACCTTTGTTGGCGGGTGGCTTGGTCAACCAGACTTTTTTATGGGAATTGGCCGTGGCTTATGCACAGACCAATGCCCAAATGGCAGATTGGGCGCGTTTGGTACGCATTCCTACCGTGGCAGGTCAGGTGGCAGCGGCTTTGCTGCAATTGGCCACTTTGCAACGCAGCACCTTGGTGCGCCTGCCTAGCCAGAGCGCATTGGCGGCCTTGTTGGCCACCACGCGCGAGACGATTGCCCGCACCTTGCGCCAGTTGGAACTGGAAGATTGTTTGGTTCGCCGAGACCGCTGGCACTGCGAGATTCGGCGCGAGTTGCTGCTGGCCCGTTGTGGTGAAGGCCAAACGGCATTGCCGTCTTGACCTGTTGCACAACGGTGGCAGTTTAGGGTGTTGGGCAACTCGCCGCAGCGCACAGGGCGGCAAAGGACACAGGCGTGCCCATCCAGCGCGGCATTTCTTGGGCTGGAACGGCCTTGGCGTAGAGCCAGCCCTGCACGATGTCGCAGCCATAGCGGTGCAAACGGCGCAATTGATCGGGCGACTCGACTCCTTCGGCTACCACGGTCAGGCCCAACGTGTGTGAGAGATCAATGACTGCCCGCACCAGTGCGGCCTGATTGTCGCCTTGCAACATAGGCTCAATAAAGTCGCGTGCGATCTTGATGCGTGAGATGGGCAACTGTTGCACATAGGCCAGCGAAGAATGGCCCGTGCCAAAGTCGTCCAACGTCACGTTCAGGCCCAAGGATTTGACGCAGGCCAGTGACTGGCGGGCCAGCACTGGGTCGGCCATTGCCTCGGATTCGGTCAGTTCTAGCTCCAGCAGGTCGGGTGGGACACCGTGGCGCTGCAATACTTCTTGCAATTGCGAGCCCCAGTCGGGTTGCTGTAATTGCTGCATGGAGACATTGACGGCTACTCGCAGCGGAGTACCTGCCTGCTGCCAAGCCATGATTTGCCTGCACACAGTGTTGAGCACCCATTGCCCCAAGGGCAAGATCAGCCCCGTGGCTTCGGCCACCGGAATAAAACGTGACGGCGGCACTTCGCCCAGTGCGGGATCTGTCCAGCGCAGCAGGGCTTCAGCCCCCACCACCTCGCCACTGAAAACATCGACTTGTGGTTGGTAGTGCAAAGACAAACCGCCATAGGCCAGCGCCAGTTTCAGACGATCATGCAGCAATACCTTTTCTGCCATTTTCTCGCCCATGGGCGGGGTGTAGAGCGCATATTGTCCCCGACCCCGATCTTTGGAGTGGTACATGGCGATGTCGGCATAACGCATCAATGTTTCGGCATCGCTGGCATCGTGTGGGAACACGGCAATGCCCGCACTGGCACCGCAGTTGAGTTCAAAGCCCTGCACCCGAAATGGCTCTTGCAGCAGTTGCAGGAGTTTGGCGGCTGTGGTTTGGGCCTCTTGCACTTGGGTCAGGGCAGGTAGCAGCACGGTGAATTCATCACCACCCAAGCGCCCCACCACATCGCTGGCCCGCAAGACGCTTTTCAAGCGCCGCGCCACCTCAATCAGCACTTGGTCGCCAGCGGCGTGGCCGTAGCCATCATTGATGGCCTTGAAGTCGTCCAGATCCAGTAGCAACAAGGCAAACGGTTGATCTTCTTCCGCGCCCAACTGGATGGCCTGTTCTAATCGCTGGCCAAACTGCCAACGGTTGACGAGCCCGGTCAGGTTGTCATGTGCGGCTTGGTAGCAAGTTTGTGCTTCCAGGCGCTTGACTTCAGAGATGTCGCGCACAAAGGCCACTGCCGCACCACCATAGGCTTCTGAGTAGCCCAGTGCCACATCCACAGGAATCAGATTGTTGTCTTTGCGGTACAGCCACAGATCATGGCCCATGCCCATAGGACGGCGCGTGGGGTTCTGGAAGTAGCTGCGCATTTGTTGTGCATGCTTGGCACCAAGATGCGGCGCTAGCAACACGCTGACCGATAGCCCTATCAATTCGTCGGTGTGGTAGCCAGAGATGATTTCGATGGCCGGATTGGCCATGATGATGGTGCCCTCACGGTCGACCAACAAGATGCCATCGGGTGCTGCCTGCATGGCCACTTGTTCGAGCCAGCCACCAGGAACCTCACGCAAGCTATCGGCATAGACCAGCGGCGGACTGCTGCCGTGGTGGAAGGGGCAGCGGCGGGGGGCGACAGTGCCTTGGCTGTTGCTGTCGCGAAGCGCGGGAAGATCAAAAATATGCATCGATGCGGCTCCTGTTCTGTAACAAAAGCCCCTATCGGGTGCTTCTGCAATCAGCCCACTGGCCGTGTGGGAGGGTAGATACTGTCTTCACTCTAAGCAAGTTTGATGACAACACTATGGGGTAATCCCGTATCTCCGCACCGACGAAACTGCAATGTGATGCAGTTGGCAATTCGCGCTGTTTTTGTGTGGGCTTAATGGCTGGAAGTTGCCACGGGTTGCAGCAGCGCACGCACATCAGCGGCCAGTGCTTGGGCTCCGCTGCCATAACGGGCGTATACGCGCAGCTTGCCTGTGGGGTCGTAAATGTAACTGCCGGCCGAATGGTCTAATGTGTAGCTGGTAGGGGTGGGGCCATCTACTTTCTTGTAGTAGATCTTGAAATCTTTGGCTAAGGCTGGCAGTTGCTCTGGCGTTGGGCGCAGGGCCAGAAAGTGGGGGTCGAAGTTGGCCATGTAGGCTTTGAGCATCTCGGGTTGGTCACGCTCCGGATCGACACTGATGAAAATACCCTGCAACCGTTCACCATCGTTGCCCAACAATGCCTTGGCTTGGGCTAGCTCTTGTAGCGAGGTGGGGCAGACATCGGGGCACTGGGTGTAGCCAAAGAACACTACGACCGCTTTGCCACGAAAGTCTGACAACCGGCGCAATTGGCCTTGGTGGTCGGTCAGGGCAAAGTCGCGGGCGTAGTCGGCTCCAGAAATATCAACACCTCGGAAGGTCGGGCCTTCTTTGGAGCAGGCACTCAACATAGCACCTGCACTGATGACCAGCGTGGTAGCACCCAGCTGCCGTAGAAATTGTCTTTTGAGTATGGTCATGGTCAAGGTTGTGTGCTGCCCCGCAGCATGGCGCGCATGTCTTGCAAAGAGACTGCGCTTTCAGAGGCCACGCGTACGCGCGGAGTTGGTTTGAAAGCGTGGCCGTAAATGATTTCAAAAGTGAGCGCCAGCTGACCATTGTCACCCGGCGTGGCGAGGCGTTGGCTGATTTGCTCTAGCAGTTGCCCGTACCAATGGCGTCCGCGCAGGGCGGCAAAGCGTTGTGGGTGCAGGTTGCGCCCGAGTTCGCGCAACTCTTGCAGCAGGCGCTGCGGGCTGGAAAAAGTCAGGGTGATGCGTTCCATGTCCATCACCGGCTCGGCAAAGCCGGTATGTACCAGCATGTCACCCCAGTCGTGCATATCGGTGTATTGGTGGCTGGGGGCGGGCCAGCCCAGTGCCTCATAAAGGCTGCGCAGTTCTTTGAGCGTATCTGGCCCTAGGCAGGAAAACATCAGGTAGCCATCTACAGCCAAAGTGCGGTGCCACTGTGCCAACAGCTCTTGTGGCTGGCTGTGCATGTGCAGGGCCATATTGGCCCAAAGCATCTGCATGGTGCCATTGGGGGCCGGCCCAAATTGTGTGGCGCCGCCTTTCCAGCGGGCGGCGCTCCACCAAGCGGGGGAAAGGGTTGCTTTGGCAGTCGCTTGGCGTTCTGGCGCTGTCTCGGTGATATGGCACAGTGCATCTGGGTAGCGTTGGCGCAGCAGGGCATGGGCTTGCAGACCGCCGCGCACCGGGTCCCAGTGGCACCAACTGGTGGGCGCTTGGCGTATCCATTGCAGGCGGCCCTCCATGCGCCGGGCTACTTCTTCATGGAGCCAGGGTGAAGGGGAGGGGGCCATTTGGTGCCAGCGGGCGGCTGCCACGCAGTCCATGGTGGGTGGGGAGGTGCTTGGGGTAGAGGGCGATGACATGAAAAACAGAAAAAAGCAGCGCGTATATATTGGACACCATCATGACCAACCCATTGTTCGCCAAGGTTTCCACTGCATGGCATCGTTTGTTGGCAGGTGTTCCTAGCCAGTGTGAGGTGTGCCGTGCTTGGCCTGCGCAGCGTATCTGTGAGGACTGTGTAGCACGGTTTGCCAGACCTCGTTTGCGCTGCCGTACCTGTGCGCTGCCTGTGCCTGTTGGCGTAGTGCAATGCAGCCATTGTCTGCGTCAGCCCCCGCCGCTGGATGCCTGTGTGGCTGCAGTGGATTACGGCTTTCCGTGGGAGCATATTTTGGGTGCCTATAAATTTCATGGCGACCCAGGCTGGGCAGGCACTTTGGGGCAGTTGTTGCGCAGCACTCCGTGGGCAGAGCCTGTGCTCGAGGCCGCCGATCTGGTGCTGCCTTTGCCGCTGTCTCCGCAACGTTTGCGCCATCGGGGTTTTCATCAAACCTTGCTGTTGGCACAGGTGTTGGCTGCAGACAAGGTAGATGCCAAATTGTTGCTGCGTGTGCGCAATACGCCTGCGCAAAGTGGCTTAGGGCGGGCCCAACGGCTCGAAAATTTACAAGGCGCCTTTGCGCTGGCACCGGGCCGCTTGTCGGATGTGCGGGGGCGGCGTGTCGTCTTGTTGGACGACGTGATGACCACTGGCACCACGCTGCACACGGCGGCCACGGTGCTGCGCGAGGCTGGTGCAGAACATATCGCCGCTTTGGTTGTGGCACGGGCTGCCTGACGTCTTTGCCACACTGGCGGACAATACGGGCCATGTTCCATATCGTTTTGGTTGAACCTGAAATCCCGCCCAACACGGGTAATATCATCCGTCTTGCAGCCAACACAGGTTGTGCCTTGCATCTGATTGAGCCGTTGGGCTTTTCGATGGAAGACCGCCTGATGCGCCGCGCAGGGCTGGATTACCATGAATATGCCCAAGTGCTGCGCCATGCGGATTGGGCCGCCTTTGTGCAACAGACACAGCCTGATCCAGCCCGCATGTTTGCACTCACTACCCACGGCACGCAGCAGGTGCATGACGTGGCTTTTGCCCCTGGTGATTGGCTGGTGTTTGGCTCTGAAACCCGTGGTTTGGCCCCAGACTTGCGCGAGACTTTTGCACCTGCCCAGCGTTTACGTCTGCCGATGGTGCCGGGTCAGCGCAGCCTTAACCTGTCCAATGCGGTGGCCGTGACGGTGTTTGAGGCGTGGCGTCAGCATAGTTTTGCCCCTGTGGGCCTGAAAGCAAGCAATGGGCTGGTTTGAGACCCCTTTTGAGCTGTTGCGTTACCTGCTAGAGGTCGCCGCCACTATCGCTTTTGCCTTGTCCGGCGTCATCATGGCGGCGCGCAAGCGGCTCGATATCGTGGGCGTCTGTGTGGTCGCTTTTGTGGCAGCGTTTGGTGGTGGCACGCTGCGCGATTTATTGCTGGATCAGCGGCCCTTTTTCTGGGTGCGCCATGTGGGCTTTGTCTGGGGTATTTTGGCCCTGTGTGTGGCTGCCATGCTGTTTATGCGCCAACGCCACTTTCAGCCCACGGAGCGGGCCATGCTGTTGCCCGATGCTATCGGGCTGGGTCTGTTTGCTGCGGTAGGGGTGGATGTGGCCTGTGCCACGGATATGCCCGCGCTAGTGGCCGTGATGATGGGCGTGATTACGGGGGTGTTTGGTGGTGTGTTGCGCGACGTGTTGTGCAATGAAATCCCCCAAGCTTTCAACGACCACCGGCCCTATGCCCTGTGTGCTTTTATAGGTGGCTGGGCCGATATTGGCTTGCGTCAGTTGGATGCGCCAGCTTGGTTGACTCTGCTGGCCTGTGTGGTGGTCACTGCGGGTCTGCGTGGGGTGGCACTGTGGCGCAATTGGCAACTTCCGGTCTGGCGGGTTTGAGCTGCAACGCGTGCTACGCTTGCGGCCATGTTCAATCCCTCCCAAGCCGATGTGCGGCGGTTTTTCTGCGCTGCACATGCCAAAGCCCAAACCGGTGCCCCCATGGAAGCCATAGAAACCTTGGCCAGTCTGTGGATTGCTGAGCACCCCGAGTACCACACTGACTTGGCAAATGTGGATGCTGCGGTAGCCCGCAACTACGATAAAACCCCCGAGCAGACCAACCCGTTCTTGCATCTCTCGATGCACTTGTCCATCAGTGAGCAGTGCAGCATTGACCAGCCTCGAGGCATTCGTCAGGCGGTAGAGCTGTTGGCCAAACGGCTGGACTCGTTGCACGATGCCCACCATGCCGCTATGGAATGCCTAGGACAAATGCTGTGGGACAGCCAACGCTCAGGCCAACCGCCCGATGGTGATGCCTATGTGGCGGCGGTGCAGCGCCGCGCCACCCGCGACTGAGCAGGTGGCCCCAGCAGGGTAGCCTGCACGCTGATCAGGCTGGCCGTAAAATCGCCCGCTCCCATGCCTGCTATCTCCTTCCAATCGGTCTCTAAGACCTACACCACGGCCCAAGGGCCGTTCCATGCGCTCAACAACGTCAGTCTGGACATCCAAGAAGGCGAGTTTTTCGGCCTGCTTGGCCCCAACGGCGCCGGTAAAACCACCATGATCAGCATTTTGGCTGGTTTGGCCCGTGCCAGTAGTGGCCGGGTGTTGGTGCAAGGCAGCGATGTGCAAACCGACTACGCCGCAGCCCGGCGCAAGTTGGGCATCGTGCCACAAGAGCTGGTGTTCGACCCCTTTTTTAATGTGCGTGAGGCACTGCGCTTTCAGTCCGGTTATTTCGGCGTAACCCACAACGACGACTGGATTGACGAACTGTTAGAAAGCTTGGGCTTGACAGAAAAAGCCAATGCCAACATGCGCCAGCTCTCAGGCGGCATGAAGCGGCGTGTGCTGGTGGCCCAAGCCCTAGTCCACAAGCCGCCCATCATCGTGCTGGATGAACCCACCGCCGGGGTGGACGTGGAGTTGCGCCAAACCCTATGGCACTTTATTGCTCGCTTGAACAAAGAGGGCAACACCGTACTCCTGACCACGCACTATTTGGACGAGGCCGAAGCCCTGTGTGGCCGTATCGCCATGCTCAAGCGTGGGCAGGTGGTGGCGCTGGACGACACCTCCAAACTGCTGCAAGCGGTATCGGGTAATGTGCTGGTGTTCAAAACCGATGATGTGCTGCCACCCGCCTTGGCGGCCCAAGCACGCATCACGGGACGTGTGGTGCAGATGGTCGCCCACGATGCGGGGGATATTGAACGCCACTTGTCTGCCCTGCGCGAGGCCCAGGTGCAGGTGCAAGATGTAGAAATTCGCCGTGCCGATTTAGAGGATGTGTTCCTCAGCGTCATGGCCGCCCACACCCCCGGAGGTGCCGCATGACCGGCTGGCAAATGCTGTTTTACAAAGAGGTGCTGCGTTTCTGGAAAGTCAGTTTCCAGACGGTGGCAGCCCCGGTGCTCACTGCCGCCCTATACCTGCTGATTTTTGGTCATGTGATGCAAGACCATGTTAAGGTGTACGACCGAATTGACTACGCCAGCTTTTTGGTGCCGGGTTTGGTGATGATGAGTGTGCTGCAAAACGCCTTTGCCAACAGCTCGTCGAGCTTGGTGCAAAGCAAAATCATGGGCAACGTGGTGTTTTTGTTGCTCACCCCGTTGTCGCATTGGGCATGGTTTGTGGCTTATGTGGGGTCGTCCGTGGTGCGTGGCTTGGTGGTGGGCGTGGGCGTGTTTTTGGTCACGCTGGGTTTTGCCACACCAGAGTTTGCGGCACCGTTGTGGATTGCTGTGTTTGCCGTGTTGGGGGCAGCGTTGTTGGGCACCTTGGGCCTGATTGCCGGGCTGTGGGCCGACAAATTTGACCAGATGGCCGCCTTCCAGAACTTTGTCATCATGCCCATGACTTTTTTGTCGGGTGTGTTTTATTCCATTCACTCGCTGCCACCGTTTTGGCAGCAGGTGAGCCACCTCAACCCGTTTTTCTACATGATTGATGGTTTTCGCTATGGCTTCTTTGGTCAGAGCGATGCCTCGCCCTGGCTGAGTTTGGGCATTGTCGGCGTGGCCTGGTTGGCCGTGAGTGCGCTGGCCCTGCACCTGCTGCGCACAGGATACAAAATTCGCAACTGAGATTTTTCAATGACTGCCGATCAACTCCAGCAACTGATTAGCGCGGGCCTGTCCTGCCAGCACCTGAGCGTCGAGGGCGATGGCCGCCACTGGTACGCCACCATTGTTTCGCCCGAATTTGAGGGCAAGCGGGCCATTGCCCGCCACCAGCGCGTGTATGCCACGCTGGGCAGCAAGCTGCAAACGGACGAGGTACATGCCTTGTCCATGAAAACCTACACCCCTGCCGAGTGGGCTGCCCAATCGGAATCGGGCACCTGAGATTTTGACCATGCACAAACTCCTGATTCGCGGTGGTCGCCCCTTAGAGGGCGAAGTGGTGGTCTCTGGCGCTAAAAATGCCGCCCTGCCTGAGCTGTGTGCTGCTTTGCTCACCGCAGAGCCGGTACAACTCAATAACGTGCCGCATCTGCAAGATGTAGCCACCATGCTCAAGCTGATTCGCAACATGGGCGTGACGGCCCAGCGCGATCACCACGGTGGCGTACACATTGATGCTGGTGCGCTGTCCAACCCCGAGGCTCCTTACGAATTGGTCAAAACCATGCGCGCCTCGGTGCTGGCGCTGGGGCCATTGCTGGCGCGTTTTGGCCGGGCTACCGTGTCTTTGCCCGGTGGTTGCGCCATTGGCTCGCGCCCCGTCGATCAGCATATCAAGGGCTTGCAGGCGATGGGGGCTGAGATTGTGGTCGAGCATGGCTACATGATTGCCCGCTTGCCCGAAGGCCGCACCCGCCTCAAGGGCGCACGCATCACCACCGATATGGTGACCGTCACTGGCACCGAAAACTTCCTCATGGCCGCCACGCTGGCCGAGGGCGAGACGGTGCTGGAAAACGCAGCCCAAGAGCCTGAAATTGTCGATTTGGCTGAGATGCTGATCGCCATGGGAGCCCAAATTGAAGGCCACGGCAGCAGCCGCATTCGCATCCAAGGGGTAGAGCATTTGCATGGCTGCACCCACCAGGTGGTGGCCGACCGCATTGAGGCTGGTACCTTTTTGTGCGCCGTGGCCGCCGCTGGTGGCGATGTGGTGTTGCGCCATGCCCGCCCCGATCATTTGGATGCTGTCACCGACAAATTGCGCGATGCTGGGGTGGATGTACAGGCCGCGCCGGGGGGCATCCGCGTGCGCAGCCCAGGTGCTGCCCACCTGAAGGCGCAGGGCTTTCGCACCACCGAGTATCCGGGCTTTCCCACCGATATGCAGGCGCAGTTTATGGCGCTCAATTGTGTGGCCCAAGGCACGGCCACCGTTACCGAAACCATTTTTGAAAACCGCTTCATGCACGTCAATGAGCTGTTGCGGTTGGGGGCGCACATCCAAATTGATGGCCGTACCGCCGTCATTGAGGGGCTGGGCCACAGTGGTCAGCGTTTGTCTGGGGCTACGGTGATGGCGACCGATCTGCGGGCATCGGCCAGCTTGGTGATTGCCGCCCTGGTGGCTGAAGGCGAAACCTTGGTAGACCGCATCTACCACCTTGACCGTGGCTACGACTGCATGGAAGCCAAACTGCGCGGCTTGGGTGCCGACATAGAAAGAATTTGACCGATGATTACCCTTGCCCTGTCCAAAGGCCGCATTTTTGATGAAACCCTGCCTTTGTTGGCCGCCGCTGGCATCGAGGTGCTTGAAGATCCAGAAAAATCGCGCAAGCTGATTTTGCCCACCAACCAGCCCGATGTGCGCGTCGTCATGGTGCGCGCCAGCGATGTGCCCACCTATGTGCAGTATGGTGGTGCCGATATGGGCGTATGTGGCAAAGATACCCTGATAGAACACAGCGCCGAATGGGGCGGTGCCGGGCGCTCGGGCCTGTACCAGCCGCTGGACTTGCGCATTGCCCAATGCCGTGTCAGCGTGGCGGTGCGTGCGGGTTTTGACTATGCCCAAGCCGTCAAAAAAGGCTCACGCCTGAAGGTAGCCACCAAATACACCGCCATTGCCCGCGAGTTTTTCGCTAGCAAGGGTGTGCATGTGGATTTGATCAAGCTCTATGGCAGCATGGAGCTGGCCCCGCTCACGGGCATGGCCGATGCTATCGTCGATTTGGTCTCTACCGGCAACACCCTCAAGGCCAACCATTTGGTCGAGGTTGAGCGCATCATGGACATCAGCTCGCATTTGGTGGTTAACCAAGCGGCCCTCAAACTCAAAATGGCGCCACTGCGGCGCATTATTGACATTTTTGCTGCGGCCATTCCAGCAAAAGACTGAGTTACAAAAAAGGCACAACCTTACAATAATTTTCTCCCCATTGAGAAATTTTATGGAAGGCCGTGCCATGCCTAACAAGCAACAACTGCTCGACATCATTGGTATCCAGTCAACTACTGCGAGCCAGCATTGGTGCTGCTTATTTTCCAGACGATGGCAAGGACTTGGAGACTCTGATGGAAATCGCTGATCAGCGGATGTATGCTGTGAAGAAAGAACACCATCAGCGGCAAAAGCCCGTGGTGCCTCGCCAAGATACTTGCACCGCCTAAAACGGCCCTGACAGGAAGATTGCCCCATGAAAGCCACACCCGCCCGCCTGCATACCAGCAGCGATTCGTTTGATGCTGATTTTGCCGCTCGCCTGCATTGGTCTGCCGATACCGATGCCGCTATTGAGCAGCGGGTGGCCGACATCTTGGCCGATGTGCGTCAAGGGGGTGATGCGGCAGTGCTCGAATACACGCAGCGTTTTGACAGCGTGTCTGCCACCAGCATGGCCGAGTTGGAACTGTGCCAAGCAGAACTCAAGGCCGCTTTTGACGCTTTGCCCGAGGCGCAACGCCAAGCCCTGCAGCAGGCTGCTGTCCGTGTGCGTCGCTATCACGAGGCACAAAAAAAAGCCAGTGGTGAAAGCTGGAGCTACCGTGACGAAGACGGAACCCTGTTGGGCCAAAAAGTGACGCCGCTAGACCGCGTGGGCATTTATGTGCCCGGCGGTAAAGCCTCCTACCCTTCCAGTGTGCTGATGAATGCCATTCCAGCCCATGTGGCAGGCGTGGCTGAGATCATCATGGTCGTGCCTACCCCCCGTGGCGAAAAAAATCCGCTGGTGTTGGCAGCCGCCTATGTGGCGGGCGTCACGCGGGCTTTTACGATTGGAGGTGCTCAGGCAGTGGCGGCCTTGGCCTATGGCACCGAGACTGTGCCTAAGGTGGACAAAATCACTGGCCCTGGCAATGCTTATGTGGCCAGTGCCAAAAAGCACGTCTTTGGCACCGTAGGCATTGACATGATTGCTGGCCCCAGCGAAATCTTGGTGTTGGCTGATGGCACCACCCCGCCCGATTGGGTGGCGATGGACTTGTTTAGCCAAGCCGAGCACGACGAGCTGGCCCAATCCATTTTGCTAAGCCCCGATGCCGCCTATTTGGATGCTGTGCAAGAAGCGATTGATCGCCTGCTGCCCACCATGCCACGGGCTGAGATCATCGCCAAGAGCCTGAATGGCCGTGGTGCGCTCATCCACACACGCAGTATGGAAGAAGCCTGTGCCATCAGTAACCAAATTGCGCCAGAGCATTTAGAAGTCTCTAGCCGCGAGCCGCACCGTTGGGAGCCATTGCTCAAACACGCTGGGGCGATTTTTCTGGGTGCCTACACCAGCGAGAGCCTAGGCGACTATTGTGCTGGCCCCAACCATGTGTTGCCCACTTCGGGCACGGCACGGTTCAGCTCGCCCTTGGGCGTGTATGACTTTCAAAAGCGTAGCAGTCTGATTGAAGTCAGCGAGCAAGGGGCGCAAACCTTGGGCCAGATTGCCTCGGTGATGGCGCATGGTGAAGGTTTGCAGGCCCATGCCCGTGCCGCCGAGTTGCGGCTCATCGGCAACTGCGAGCAGTACACAAAAGACTAAGCGTATGCTCATCAAGTCGGCAGATGACAAAAGTCGGCGTATTGCCTTATTGGAGTCTTTACTGCAAGCCCCACAGTTGAGCAGTGAGCAAAAAACCTGGTTGCAGCACGAGGTCAAAAATGTGCGTTATGGTGTGCAAGGTGAGCGTGATGCAGCACACTACATTGACAACCATTTTGCAGATGCCCCCAACCACGCCGTGATTCATGATTTGCGTGTGGTGCATGAGGGCGAGGTGGCACAAATCGACCATCTGGTCATTTCTCGTGGCTTTGTCTTTTATTTGCTAGAAACCAAAAATTTCAGTGGCAATTTACAGATCAACGAGTTTGGTGAATTCACAGTGAATTATGGGCCAGATAGGGCGTTTGGCATCCCATCACCACTGGAGCAAAGTCGTCGCCACGAAAACGTATTGACCAAGGTGTTAGAGCAGTTGGGCATTACTGGGCGTGTGCAGAGAAAACCAGACTTTCGGCACGTAGTGCTAATTCATCCCAAGTGCACCATCCAGCGTCCAGATGCCAAAAAATATGACACCAGTAGTGTCATCAAAGCGGATCAGTTTGCTAGTTGGCATAAAGAGCACGTCGAGAAAGATACTTCTACTTTCCAAGTGCTAGGCTCAATATTTAACCTGCGCAGCGCCGATACGGTGCGTCAATGGGCAGAAAAATTAGCCAGCCTGCACTCTCCGCCCGATTTACTGGCCTTGCCTGAATTTCTGCAATCCCGTGCTGCGGCCCCTATCACACCTCCCGCTGTCGCTCGTGTGTCGACCCCAGCACATCATCCAGCTGCACCAGTTGCACCAACCCCGACTCTTGTAAGCGGTAGTGATGATGGCACTGCCCTGAAAAAGCGCTGTATCTGTGCAACCTGTGCTGCAAAGATCAGTTATGCAGAAGCCAAATTTTGCTGGAACAATCCCCGGCGTTTTGGCGGTCTTCAGTACTGTAGAGAACATCAGGGTGCATTTGTTTAATGGATAAGGAAGCGCGTTGTCATCCACCCCGAGGTCTACGCCATGAAAAAAGCCGCACCAAGCTGCAGCTTTTTTCTGGATGGGGTGGCTGTGGTTGGCTTTAGCCTGCCAATATCTCGCCCAAGGCTTGAACCAACAGAGCACATTGTGCGTCAGTGCCCACAGTGATGCGCAAAAATTGATCGATGCGGGGCTGTTTGAAATGGCGCACGATGATGGCGCGCTGGCGCAGTGCGGCTGCCAGTGCGGCTGCATCTTGCTGTGGGTGGCGGGCAAAGATAAAGTTGGCTGCTGAAGGCAGCACTTCAAAGCCCAAGGCGGCCAAATCGGTCACCAATTGCTCGCGCGTGGCAATGACCTTGCGGCAGCTGTCCTGAAAGTAGTCTTCGTCTGCCACCGAGGCCACGGCACCGGCCAAGGCCAGCCGATCGAGTGGATAGGAGTTGAAGCTATTTTTGACCCGCTCCAGCCCTTCAATCAGCGCCGGGTGGCCCACGGCAAAACCTACCCGCAGCCCAGCCAAAGAGCGGCTCTTGGAGAAGGTATGCACCACCAGCACATTGGGGTATTGGTTGACCAGCGCGATAGCACTCTCGCCACCAAAATCAACATAGGCCTCATCGACCAAGACCACGGCAGCGGGGTTGCCCGCCACAATGCGTTCAATCTCGGCCAAGGCCAACAGCCGACCTGTGGGGGCATTGGGGTTGGGGAAAATGATGGCCCCAGCTTTCTCGTCACCTTGGGGTAGGTAGTCTTCAGCGCGAATAGCGTAATCTTCGGTCAGTGGAATGGCTTTGTGTGCCACACCATACAAGCCGCAATACACTGGGTAAAAACTGTAAGTAATATCCGGAAACCACAACGGGCGTTCTTGGTCTAGCAGGGCCATGAAGGCATGTGCCAGCACTTCGTCAGAGCCATTGCCGACAAAAATATGTGCTGGTTGCACTCCGTGGCGCTGGGCCAAGGCCGCTTTAAGGGCATCGGCATTGGGGTCGGGGTACAGGCGCAGGCTGTCATTGGTGGCGCTGCGAATGGCCTCTAAGGCGCGTGGCGAGGGGCCATAGGGATGCTCGTTGGTATTGAGTTTGACCAAATTGTCAATTTTGGGCTGTTCGCCCGGAACGTAAGGGGTCAGGCCGTGAACAACGGCACTCCAGAAACGGCTCATGCGGTGGCTTCCCAAGGATGGGCGGCAGCGTTGCAACAGACAGAGACAGGGGCTGCCGCTGAGGCGCTGGATGCTATCATGCCCAGCTTTCCACCACCCTTGAACGAGTGCCCCACGACATGCGTCAAGCCGACGTTACCCGCCATACGCTGGAAACCCAAATCACTGTGCGCCTCAATCTGGACGGCACAGGCCAATCGCAGCTGCACAGCGGCATTGGTTTTCTTGATCACATGCTCGAACAGATCGCCCGCCACGGCCTGATTGATCTTGACATCCAGTGTCAAGGCGATCTGCATATCGACGGCCACCATACCGTCGAAGATATTGGCATCACGCTGGGGCAGGCTTTTGCCCAAGCCGTGGGCGATAAAAAAGGCATCCGCCGCTACGGCCATGCCTATGTGCCACTGGACGAAGCCCTGAGCCGTGTGGTGGTCGATTTTTCCGGCCGCCCTGGCCTGCACATGGATGTGCAGTTCACCAGTGGATCTTTAGGCCAACTGGATACGCAATTGGTGTTTGAGTTTTTCCAAGGGTTTGTCAATCATGCAGGCGTCACGCTGCACATTGACAACCTCAAGGGCGTTAATGCCCACCACCAATGTGAAACCATCTTCAAGGCTTTTGCGCGGGCTTTGCGGGCTGCGCTAGAGCTGGACCCGCGCGCAGCAGGTACCATTCCCTCTACCAAGGGTTCCTTGTGATGATTGCAGACCAGATGCGCCGCCATGGTGGGTCTGCAATGCACTGACAGTTATGAATACAGAAGCAAAAATAGTCGCCGTGGTTGATTACGGCATGGGCAATCTGCGCTCGGTGTCTCAAGCAGTGCAAGCAGCAGCCCAAGACAGTGGTTGGACGGTACAGGTCACGTCCAACCCCGAGCAGGTGCGTGCCGCCCAGCGCGTGGTGCTGCCCGGTCAGGGGGCCATGCCCGACTGCATGCGCGAACTGGCCCAATCGGGCCTGCGCGATTCGGTGCTCGAGGCTGCTGCTAGCAAACCGCTGTTTGGCGTTTGTGTGGGTATGCAGATGTTGCTTGATCACAGTGCCGAAGGAGACACCCCTGGCTTGGCACTCATTCCGGGTGAAGTGGTGAAGTTTGACTTACAGGGTTGCAACCAAGCCGATGGCAGCCGCTATAAGGTGCCACAAATGGGCTGGAACCAAGTGCGCCAAGTTTGCCACGGTGGCACCGTGCACCCAGTTTGGGCAGGGGTGCCAGACAATAGCTATTTTTATTTTGTCCATAGCTTTTATGCCCGGCCACAGAACCCCGAGCATTGCGCTGGCGAAACTGATTACGGTGGCTGGTTTGCGGCAGCCATCGCGCGCGATAATATTTTTGCCACGCAGTTTCATCCTGAGAAAAGCGCCGATCAGGGTTTGCGGCTCTATCGCAACTTTCTGCACTGGAACCCCTAAGCCCGGCCGGTACCTCGTTCTAGGGTACCGCCGCATTTTTCCTTCCGTCTGGGTCATTGCTGTGATGGCCCCTTTTTCTTGTCAAACCCACCATGTTGCTCATC
Organism: Giesbergeria sinuosa; assembly: GCF_042652905.1. Taxonomy (NCBI): domain Bacteria; kingdom Pseudomonadati; phylum Pseudomonadota; class Betaproteobacteria; order Burkholderiales; family Comamonadaceae; genus Giesbergeria; species Giesbergeria sinuosa. Next base: position 134,368 of record NZ_JBHSHJ010000006.1, read on the forward strand.
CCTGCCATCGACCTCAAAGACGGCCACTGCGTACGCCTGAAACAAGGCGATATGGATCAATCCACCACCTTCGGTGAAGACCCGGCTGCAATGGCCCGCCGTTGGGTCAATGCGGGCGCACGGCGCCTGCATTTGGTCGACTTGAACGGCGCCTTTGCGGGCAAGCCGCAAAATCTGGCAGCTATCAAGTCCATCCTGCGTGAGGTAGGCGATGACATTCCAGTGCAACTGGGCGGTGGTATTCGCGACCTCGACACCATTGAGCGTTGCATTGATGGCGGTTTGCGCTATGTCATTATCGGCACTGCCGCTGTGAAAAATCCTGGTTTTCTCAAAGATGCCTGCACCGCCTTTGGTGGTCACATCATCGTTGGTTTAGATGCCAAAGATGGCAAGGTAGCCACCGATGGCTGGAGCAAGTTGACGGGCCACAACGTCACCGATCTGGCTAAGAAGTTTGAGGATTGGGGTGTAGAGTCCATCATTTATACCGATATTGGTCGTGATGGCATGCTCTCGGGTATCAATGTCGAGGCCACCGTCAAGTTGGCCCAAGCGGTGACGATTCCAGTGATTGCCTCGGGTGGTTTGGGCAGTATGGCCGACATCGAGGCGCTGTGTGCCGTTGAAGACGAAGGCGTGCAAGGGGTAATTTGTGGCCGTGCCATTTACTCCGGCGACCTGAATTTCGAGGCCGCGCAGGCCCGCGCTGACGAACTCAGCCCCGCCTAAAGGCGCTACACCCAACGCTGTATCAGTGCTTGGGTGTTAGACAAAGCACACCACACTCAACAACTCGGCAGTGGTTGGCCCTGGTTCAGGGCTTGCACGCTGTCGAGCAGCTCTGTCCAGTAACTGGGCAGACTCGCCCAAGGGTTGCCGGTGTTGGTGGCATAGTCGTATGGCCGGTGGGTGACATACACCAGACCGCTGTTGGTCTGTGTGGACGCTGCAGTGCGCAAGGCCGTTTGCATGGCCGTGCAACTGCTGGCGGAATGCAGGAGCGTACCTTGCCGATTGTTGCTCAGTGTGTAGAGCCAGCCACCCTTTTTGCGTGGGTCGTAATGGGCGAAATCTGCTGCTGTGCCCTCAAACGTAATCAGGGCATCGCTCACGCCAGCCATGTCGGTGGCCGGTATGGTACCGGGGTTGCCAACCACGCGCAGGCTAGGATCTTTGGCCTTGATGTAATGGTAGACCTGTCGGTAAAAGTCCAGCGTGGAGCTTTGGCCGCTCATTTCATCCAGAAAAATACCGCTGATGAGGTCGCGTCCATACAGTTCTAGGTAACGGTCGATGTTGGTCTGCACATCAGACAATGAGCGCACACCCGTACCGTAACTGGTATGCACATAGCCCAGCAACTGCCCCCCCGCATGGACAAAATTGCCTGCGGCTTCCACATAGCGGCGATCAGCGGTACTGAAAATCCCATTGTTGGGGTTGAGAATGGCCGTGACCTTCAGGCCAGGGTGCGCTGCCACACTAGAGGCCAGCAGCGTCCAGCCTGAACCCGTAGAGGGGTAGAAGTAAGCGGGCACCAGTACTTCCAGGGGGGCGGGTGTATGGCGCAAATAAAAGGATTTTGTATTGCCTGTGCGCACACCCGCCACTTCGGCTTCGGCCCGCAGTGTGTGGGGGCCTGGCACCGTGCCCCATAAAGCACTATGGGCCTGCCCGTTGCGGGTGGAGGCCGTGGCCGGTGCGAATAAACCGGCAGAACTGCTGAAATGCACAGGGGTGTCATCGGGCGCAGTCAGCGTATTCACCGCCACGGTGGCCTCTACGCTCAGTGGTGTTTGCAGTTCGAACACGGGCGAATCACCGCTGGGGGCGGTGATCTCCACCACCACATTGGGGGCAATGTCTGAGCCCCCGCCGCAGGCGCTTGTTAGCAAGACCACGCAAAGCGCAGCGGTCGTGCGTTGCAGAGCAAAGAATCGCGGCATGGTCATGGTCTGTGGGCCCCAAAATGAAACAGATCCGTATGCTACTGGAGCATGAAAGTCTGATACTCCAAACGGTTAAGCTGGCGTGTGAGCAAGATCAGGCCAGTCAGGAGGCTGATCAACATAGCCAGCGTGAAACCATAGCCGTATAGTGCAGCACCGTAGTATTGGCTGACGGCTGTGAACACAATATTGAGCAAGACCATTTGCCCGCACAGCAGCAGCACAATTCGACGCTGGTCTAGGTAGAAAAAGACGTTCAGCACCGCCATCAGCCCCACTTGCAAGCCAGCTCCCACCACCTGCACATACAACAGTGGCAGATACAGCAGCGAAATACCCAAGGCATCCAGAACGACGGGGCCAGCCACAAAGGTTACCAGTACTGCCAAAGTCTGGGTTTTGGCAATTTCTACCAAACCCTGTTGGATAGAGTAGACCATTTCATCGTGCATGGACTCGATGTATTCCAGTGAGCCACCCCCCCGCACAGCATCGTAGAACTTGTCGTAAAACTCGACAAAATCTGTCTCGATGCGCACCAAAAAGACGGCCATGCCTGGAATGATGGACAGGTATGACAAAAACACTGGCAAATCGTAGATCAGGGAAGCGCGCAAGCCGCCAATGACTTGTTGGGAGGTTGGCTCAAAGTACCAAAACATCAGCTTATCGACCCAGATGCCGAAGTTGTACAAAAAACCTACCGCCACCAAAGACAGATACCGCAGCTCATGCCGTGCAAAGTCAAAGGCAATCAGTTGTCCAGAAGGATTGAAGTCGCGCACAATGAACAGCCACATACCCGCCAGCAGCACCAGATTGCCCAACACAAAGCCCCCCAGCAGCCCCTCCAGCCCCCAAGGCCGCATGAGCAAAGAGGCCAACACAATCAGGGTGTAAGCCACGGCAAACAGCAGCGTAATGGCTTTGTAGTGCTTCATGCCTGAGAGCAAAACCGTTAGCACCCAGACGGCACACATGATGGCAAACCCCGCCAACATCAGCAATCGATAGAGCAGACGCTCGCTAGGCAAAAGCAGAAACAGGGCCACCGTACCCAGCACACAGGCGGCGCCCACCACCAGCAGCAGCAAGCCATGCAAATTGGGCAAGATCAGTTCTTGGCGTTTTTCAAACAGCCGATCCGACACAAAGCGGGTAAATGCCAATTGCACCAGCCCCGTCAGCACCAAACTCGATGCCACCAGATAGGTCACAGAAGTCTGGAATTGCGTGACCAAAAAAGACGGCACGACAACGGTGGCACTGAAAATACCCACCAGCAAGATGCCCACAATGGAGAACACCCAAGGGCCAGAACCGATCACACCGGCATAGGCATAGGCTTGCGCCAAGCCCAGCAAAGTGTTTTTGCGCAACAAGCGCCGCAGTTCAAATCCAATGCCCGCCATCAACGTGCTCCTTTGGGGTCTTGCAACGCCTGTTCGTACACTTTGCGGTAGCGGTCAAACATCATCGTATCGGTGTAATAGCGTTCTACCCTGGCAATGGCTGCTGCACTGGCCCGTGCCCATGCGGGGGTGTCGGTGAGCAAGGCAATCGCCGCATCGGCCAAGGCTTGTGGGTCGGCAATGTTCACTACCACCCCACTGTGGCCGAGGGCACGATCCTCCTCGTCCAAGCCCTCAATCAATTGACGGCAGGAGCCTACATCGGTGGAAACGGTGGGCACGCCTGCGGCATAGCCTTCCAGAATCACCAGGGGCAGTGCCTCGCTGATAGAGGAGAGCACTACCAGCCCAATTTGCGGCATCAGGGCTTCCACTTTTTGAAAACCAAGAAACTTCACTTGGGCTTGCAGGCCGAGGCTTTGCACCAGGTTTTCGCACTCTTGGGCGTAGCTAGGATCTTCTTCGGTGGGGCCAGCAATCCACCCTTGGGCTTGGGGCAGTTGGTTGACCACTCGGCGCATGGCGCGAATAAAGGTTTTGACATCCTTGATGGGCACCACGCGCCCAATCAGACACAGCACAGGCGGTGGGGTGGCAGGCCGCTGTGAGCGCAACGGGGCAAAACGCCCCAAATTGATGCCATTGGGGATATTGAAGGTGCGTTCTGGTTTGGCTCCGTCGTGGATTTGGCGTAGACGGTTGGCTTCATACAGGGCAATGATGGGGTTGGAGGCCTCGTAGCAGTAGCGTCCCATCCACTCGAAAAAGCGAATCCACATTTGGCGAAAATAGGACAGCTCGGTGGGATCGCGTTGAAAGACATTGCGGTTGTCGCGAATCCACTCGCTCTTGAGCAGGTCAATTTGGCGCTCTTTGGTGTAAATGCCATGTTCAGACAAAATCAAGGGCAGGCCGCGGCGCTGGCGCAGCATGGCCCCTAAACAGCCTGCATAACCTGTGGAGGCACTGTGCAGCACCCTCACCGGAATCAACTGGTGGGCAATGCGTGCCAACAGCCACAGGGGCTGAAACATGATGCGCACCGTCCAGAAATAATCCACAAACGATGGGTCGGTGCAATAGCGCCGATAGGTGTCGCACAGTAGCTGCCAAGAGCGTTCGCTGTACAAAAAATCGTCCAGTTGCAGTTTGCCACCGGGCATGATTTCGCGCACCAGATGGCGCAACAGCCCCAGGGTGAGATCCCGCTGCGCCTCTCCTTGGCGCAGCGAATTCACGAGCGCACTCATCATCTCAAAGGCCAATGGGCTGCCCCGTCGGGCAGCGGGCAAGCCCGGTGCTACCAGATCGTCGTACAGGTAGTGCTCTTCAAAATGCACCACATTGGCGGGCAACTCGTACCGAAAGCCTTTGTAGTCGCTGCGGCGGCTACCCAGAAACACAATCGCGTAACGGTATTCCGGATAGGCCCGGATGATTTGATTGATCCAGCTCGATACGCCTCCACTCACATACGGAAAGGTGCCCTCTAGCAGCAGGGCGATGTCGGCACTTTGGGCTTTGGGTGGTTTGTGCGGTGTGTTCATCCGCCTGTTTTCCAGTAATCGATGATGGGCCGCAGCCGGGGTACAGAGTCTGCTGCGTCCAATTGCTGGATCAACAGGTAGGTGCGCACAATGTCGCGGCGTTCAAAGCTCAGTTCTGCTTGGTAGGGCAGTACCCGTGTGGCGGGCAGTCCCAATTTGACGGAGCGTTGATAGGCCAAGGCAGCCTCATCGAAGCGGCGCAGCGAGTGCAGCAATCGCCCTTTGCGCAACCACAACGGTGCATTCTGGGGTTGTATTTTTAACACCTCATCGCAGTAGTGCAGGGATTGTGCAATCGCGTAGTCGCGCAGATCACCTTGGGCCAAGTCTTGGTAGATGAATTCCCAATACAGATCAGACAGGTGCTGCACGGCTTTGAGGGTTCGGGGGCCGGGGCGGGCGGTGCCCTCTCTGGCGCGAGCAGTGCGCAGGGCTTGGAGTTCTTCGTCCACCGCCCGGCTGATGCGCTGTTCTAGGCCATCGAGCATGCCATAGGCGAGCAAGCGTAAATCTTCACTGGGGTCGTTGAGCACATTGCGCAGCAAAGGCGAAGCCACCCGGCCAGAGACATGTTGTAATGAGACCATCGCCCGCATCCGTGAAGTCATGGGTACATCCCGGTTGCCCAGAAAAGAGCCAAGACCTGTCTGCCGAAAGGCGCCGGTAATGCGCTGGTGTTGGTCAAACTCGGGCAATTGCAGAGACTCAAACATGGCCACGGTTTGCGCAGGACGGTGGTAGCGCAACACCAAGGCAGCTGCCAAAACGCCAACAAAACCCACCAGCGGTACGGCATAACTGCACAGTACCATCAAGCTCAACATGGCTGTGCGCGGTTGGGCCTGCTCTTTGGGTAGCAAAGGCAGTGCAAACAGTGCCAACAGGGTGCTGGCCCCTGCATGCAGCAACAAATAACTGGCCAATGCTGTATCGGAGTGACCATGCAGCAGCACCGGGCCGCTCCAGGCCGACAGCTCCATGATGACCGCCGAGAATCCAAGCTTGCTATTGAGCATCGGCAATCTCGTGCAGGCGCTGCAATAGTCCCAGAGGTGGCGTTTGGCTCAGCGGAAGTTGGTGCGGAAAAATCCCTGCATCGGCCAGCGAAATACTTTCTTTTTGATGAATCCAGTTCTCTAAGCGGGCCAGAAAACCTTCTGCCGTTGCACTGTCACCCAAAGGCATCAGCACGGCCAGCAAAGCACGGCGCTCGCCTTGAATCAGCCAGGTCTCGTCCATCAGGCGGCGCAGGCGCAGCAATTGTTGTGGCAGGTCGCGTTCAATCGCCGTAGGGGTGAACTCTAGTGCCACCACCATGCTGGGAACCCCAGTCGTTTGGTGCATGTGCCATAGGCGTTGCATTTCAAAGGCAAATTCAGCTGGACAGTCTGGCCAGTGCTGCAACAAGGGTTGTGCCAATGCCTGGGTAGACAGGCCATCGGTGTAGTAGCCCAGCAGCAGGTTGATGGTTTGTAAATTCTCTTCTTGCAACGCAAAAAAAGGCATGTCGTCGACCAGCAAGAGCCCATAGATATCGCCGCCCAGATCGAGCAGGGGGGCCGCCATCAGATACTGGCTCTGTTGCTTGAGGGCCAGCGTCTGCACCACATGGCACAGCTTGTGCGTTTCCAGTGCTTGGCGCACCAAGGGATCGTTGTTATCCAAGGTGATGGGCGCACCCATACTGGACAGGGGTTGTGTGTCGAGCTGATCCCCATCCACACGGTATAAGGCGGCCGCACCAATCTGGCAGTATTGCGACAACAGGCGCAGCAGGGTTTGGGCGTCAGACTCCATGCTGCCCAGTCCCCGCAGGGTTTTGAGGGCATCGCGCATCGACATGGGGCGGCCTATCAATTCATGTTCCAGCCGGTCATGAGACAGACGCAACAGGTAATACTGCCGGATCAGGTGCTCCATCCGTTGGTGCAGATAGTGTTGCACGCTCTCGGCCCGTCGGGTACGTGCTACCCACAGACTGGAGAACTCACCCACCAACATGACCAGAATCAGCCCCCCCAGAAAAAACACCTGTGGAAACGGCTCATCTTGCCCGTGGTGTAGCAGCAACCAGCCTGCCAACAATACACTGGCAGAGAGCAAACCCGCCAAGGGGCCATAACGCAGCGCGACGATCATTGGAGCCAGCCAGGCCCAATGAAAATCGGCATGTACCCACAAGGGGTCTTGGGGGTTCAGCCACCAGCCCAGCGCCAGCGTCAGTGCCGGCAGCAACACGGCTTCCAGCAACACGATCCAGGGGCGTATCCCTGTGGGCGCCAACTTGCCTAAGGGCGAGCCGGTAAAGCTGGCCCCAGTGATAGCTCTGGGTTGTGCCGAGGTTTCTGGGGGACGGACGTTGCCACTAGCACTAGACATGACCAGGGATAAGTCAACGGACTGTGGTCAGGCCGGCACGCAGCAGTTCACGGATCAATTTTTGGGCCACCGAGGACAAAGCCTCGCGGCTCCAGCCGCTTTTGCCACCGGTACCACTCCACAAGGTTTCGCCGGTGCTCACGTCCACAATTTGCAAGGTGACGCCAGCGGCGGGTTCACCATCTACCCCCACTTTGTAGCGCCATTCGTCTACAGCGCCCGTGAGGGCATAGCGCACATTTTGTTCCCGTGCCCAAGCCAGTGCCTCCTCTTGCCGTTTGGTTTCGGCCCCTTCAAACAGGGCTTCGGATTGCGCATGGCCTGGGTAACGTTTGACGGTGCCAATGTTCTGGGCCTGTAGCAGTGCTTGGGCAATGGCCTCTGCCCGATTGCCTGCCAGGGGGGTTTCTGTATGGTTGGCAAACGGCAGTACTACCCATTGGGCATCGCGCTCCAAGGTGGGTGCTTTGCCGTGGTCTACCGTGGAGCAAGCCGCCAATGTGGTCAGCAGCACTGTGCCAATCAGCCATTGAAAGATGCGCAGGAGAAAAGACGGGTGGATCATGATGCCTTGTGCAGAGATAACGGTTAAAAGTGATAACGGTAGTTCAATTGAACTTCTTGGCTCAGGCCCGGAGTTTGTGCTCCAGATTTGCCCAAACCCCAGATCAGGCTCAGGTGGTCTGCTCCGAGCACGCTGCCCGCCAAGCCCAAGCGCAGACTGTAGCCCGCCCCTTGGCGGCTGTGCCAGGTGTGCGCCAGACTGGCCAAGGGCAGGAGGGCGCGGATGTAGTCCCGCTCAAAACGCAGATTGGTAGTGAGTTGCACGCCATAGAACTGAAAATTGTCGGGCAGCAAATAGCCACGATCTACATTGGCGATGCCTGGGGGCAGATAGCGAGTGAAGGCACGGTCGGCGCCCGATAAGCCTTGGGGGTTGCGCCGGTCGTAACTGTGGCTAGACCAGAAAGCACCCATATCCACAGTGGGTACGTCTAAGCGGTAGGTGTGGGTGTAACTCAGGGCGGAATGTTGTCCATTGCCTACTTCACCCCCGGTTTGCCATTCGTATTTTTCTCGCCAGTGGTTGAGCGTTACTTGGTCTAGGCGGGTGGCTTGGTAGCGCATGCCTATGCCCAAACGGTCTTTCATCCCGCCCATGCGCAAAGCCAGACTCTCTTGGGTAGGCAGTTGATTGCCCCAGTCCAGATGCAATGACAAGCGGTTGTCCAGCCGTTGTATATGTTCAAGCTGCCAAGGGGTAGAGCTGGCTAAGCTTTCGCGCCAGCCCAGATGCAGCATGGTGGAGCTACCCCCCCCATACTGCCAGCGCAAGGCACCATAGGCGGCACGCTCCTGAGAAGGCTCTTGCAGGGCGCGTGGATCGGTGGTTTGCCGGTCGGTACGCAGCATTTTGAGCCCCAATGACAAAGAGGGGCTCAATGGGTAGTGCAGCCGTGTCTCTGTTTCTTGTTCGTCCAGCTTGTCTAATCTGCGTGAGGCTATGTTGCCATTGGCATGGGGGCTGAAGGCCAATAGGTTCTCGGCCAGTTGCTGGTGCAGTGGGCTGTCATCGGGTTGGTCGTGTTGGGTCTCGAAGGCGGCACTTTGCGCCAAGCGCACATCCCCCACAGCGGCTGCTGCATTCACCCGGTCGTAACGGGGCAAGCGTTGATCGAAGATTTCGAGCAGCTCGCCGGTGGCAGCTTTGTCTTTCTCGGCCAAAGCCACGGTAATTTCGGCCCACAGTGGCCGGTTGGCTTGTATGCTATGGCTGCGGGCATATTGTTGCCATAGAAAACCACGTTCGGCGGTGTATTCCCCCGCGTCTTGCAGCCAGCCAATGGCGGTCTCTGCCGCTGCATTGGATAGGCCGTGGCGGGCGTCACGGTCTAGCCGCAGCAGCTCGCGCAACGTAGCCAGTCCCACGTCTCCTGGGCGCTGTGTCAGTTGTAGGCGGGTGCGGGCTATTCGCCGTGTTGTATTCAAGCCCTCCTCGGTCAGCCAGCGGGCACGCGACTGTGTGGTGCTGACATTGCGGTGGACTTTTTGCCATTCTTGACTGAGCAGGTAGCGCCGTAAGCGCCATGCACGATCCGATTGTTGGTTTTGATCTAGCGCATCGGCATAGTTCATGAGCCAAAGCAGGTCGTTGCGGTGCGCTTGCACACGGGGTTGTAAATAGCGATCCAGGGCAATAGCGGGCAGTGACAGGGACTGGTAGGCCGATGCCAGGGCATCGTGCAATTCTTTGTCTTGGCTCCATTGGGCCTCGTAACGCGTCAAAATATCGCGCAAGGCAGTGGCATCGTTGCCCTCGATGAACAGCCATAGCAGCGCATGGCGCATGGCTGTCGACTGTGGTGCCTGTCGCAATCCAGCCTCGTAATACTGGCGGGCTTGGGCACGACGGCCTGTGTTTTGGTAGCACAGCCCAGCTAGGCGCAAAAACTCAGGTTCTTGGCGCAAGCGGTGCAAGGCCCGACGTTGTGCATGGGGGGCTGGATCTACCCGCTGTAGTACCCGTTGCGCCTCAGACCATTGGTTGCGGCTGGCATAAATACCCAGGGCCAAAATGAAGTGGCGGGACTGGTCGTGTTGTTGCCACGCCAGCAGCGCCACCTCAGCGGCCTCTAGCGGTTGGTCGGTTTGTAACAGCCGAATCAGGGCATCAAAGTCCCCAACATCAGCACCATCTTCGGCCAACAATTGGCGATAAGCCTGCACGGCCAACAGGTCTCGTTGTTGGTCTTGTGCCATCTGGGCCGTGAGGCGCCAGAAGGCGGCACTGTCTGTGGTGTCAGGGGTGATCTTTTTTTGCGCCGCCTCTAACCACGCCAGTCCTTGTGCCGCTTGGCCGCGCAACAGGGCCAACACTGCTGCACGCATCGCCAGCGTGGGGGTCAATTGGGTGGGGTCTTCAAACAGGCGTTGCCAACTGGCCAGAGCCAAGTCCAAATCGCCCGCTCGCTTGGCTAGGCCAGCCAACATTTCCAGGGTCTGGGGGGTGGCAGGTTGCTGGCGCAGGTAGTCCAGTGCAGGCTGGGGAGACCCCAAACGCTCATAGGCATCTACCAATTCTTGCAACAATGTGGGGTGGCCAGGCCTGCGCCGTAACTCGTAACGCAATGCCTCGACCAGTGCAGCATCATCAAACTGTCCGGGAGCCAAGCGCAACACCGCTTGCCAGGCCACATTGTTTTGTGTCTGACGGGCCACCTGCAACCAGTGTTGCAAAGCCAACTCCAGTCGCCCCGTCCATTCAGAGACTTGGGCCAACCGCTCATGCCAAAGAATGAGTTGAGGGGCTTGTTGTACGGCTGCTTTGGCCACACGCCAAGCATCTTCAAGGTTCTTGTTTTCTAAGAACACTTGGTACCCTAGGGTGTAGATCTTGTCATCAAACGGCAGTCCGGGCGCCGCGATCGGGGGAGACTTTTGGCTGCTGGATACAACTTGCCAGTCTTCTGGGGCCACCCCATCGTTGGGGTGATGCAACAAGGATGGATCCAACAGATAGGCCCGATCTTCGTATTGCTGCGGAGGGGGGCTGGGCAGCTGCCTGTGCGTGACTGGCTCCAGTAAGGTTGGGGTGGTGGTGGATGCTTGGGCATGGGCTTGCCATTGCCGCCACAGGGCCAGACGCAGCAACTGCTTGACATATTGCTCAGCAATGTCTGGGCGGCCTGCGGCCCGTGCCAGTTGTACCAACCGTTCAATGATTTCGCTGTCGCTGTGCAGTGTCTGCAGCTCTTTTTCTGCCAGTTCTAGGGCTGCCAGTGGTTGCCCGCTCGACTGCATGGCGGCAATGGCTGCCAGAAAGTATTGCTTGGCCTGTGGGGCATGGGGCGTGGCTTGGCGTGCCAGCAGATACAACTCAGCACATGCTGCGTAATGGGAATGGGCCAATGCGGTTTGTGCCGCTTGTTCATACAGTCGTGCGGCTTGGTCTGGCTGCCGTTGTTGCAATGCCCGCTGGCGCATCAGCGTGATGGCAACGGTGGGCTGCCCCAAGTCCAATGCTTGGCGGGTTAATTGTTGTTGTTGCTCTGCAGACCATTCTTCACGTACGAGCGCGGGCAACTGTTCTACCAGCTTGGTATGCAATTGGGCGCGCGCTTGGGTGGCCGAGCCCGCTGTTTTTTCGTAGGCTTGGTAGGTACTCTCCCACAGGAGCCAGACAGCACGGCGGTGTATGCCCGCATCGGCCGATTGCAGGGCGGGTTGCAAGGTCTGGCGCATAGTGTCGAGCTCGCCCGCTTGCCCCTGTTGTCGTGCCAATAACCAACGCAGTTGCGGATTGTCTGGATCGCTGCGCAAAAGGTTGTGCAGATAGTTGGTAGACAAATCGGAGTGTTCATTGCCCGCCTGACTCAAACGGCGTTCCAAGTCTTGGCGAGGATAGAGCAGCCATAACCCCCCGCCCACCATCACTGCCAATAGAAATAGCAGCCAGTAAGGAGCAAGCAAAGGCCGCTCAGCGGGTTGGGCAGACGATCTGGAAGTCGGCATGTGTAGCAGTCAACTCAAACATTTGGACATCGGCACGTACAGCGGTGGTGGTGCGGACAGGGGCCAACACCCGTTGGCCGGTGCGCACTTGGCAGTGGCTGCTGTGGGCCACACTAAACTCGAGTGGCACATGGCCTTGCAGGGAGAATTCGGTGTGTGTGGCATTGGCATTCACCTGCCACTTTTTGATGCGTGCATTGGCCTCATACAAAAACGGGCGTGGGGGGGGGGCTGTGCCTGTTTTCTCCAGCGTTTGGAAGCGGGCGCTATCACCTGTCAGGTGCAGGTAGGTGCCTTCGGCACCTTCACGGTAGCCGGCTACCTGTTGGCTCTGGGCCAGTGCTGGCATGCCCCAACTGGCAGGCAGGCGCAAAGTGCGCAACTCACCACTACCGCGCACACGCCAGCCCTGCCCATCGCGGGCCAGGGCATAAGTATAAAAATCCAGTACCTTGCGAATGTATTCAGAGGCAAAAACCGGGTGCAGGGGTTGTGCCTGCGCCCAACGGTACACCTTGTGCAATGCCTGCAGCCCCGCCCGCTTGCTGGCTGAGTAGGTGTGGTAGTAAATATCCACTGCTTTGATACGGCGTGGATGGCCCGTCATCTCAAAGGTTTCAATCGCCCGCTCAAAACCATAAAACGGCCCCTGCCAAAGGTTGGTGTAAATGTTCTCGTTGGTGATGGGGGCAAATACCTGCACATAGCCATCCTTCTGAATGCCGTGGCTGCGCACAGCGGTCAGCGAGGGCTGGTTGCGGGAGATGAAGGTATCGCCACCGTTCATGTTCAGTAATCCAGCACGGTCGGCAATCGCCAAGGCTTCACTGCTGGGGGCGGTATCGCCTGTCCACAGCATGATCTGCACCTTCTTGCCGGTGGGGGCCAGCCGTTGTTGGATGTAGTTGACCGAACCGACAATTTCGCGTTCTAAATTGAAGGTGTAGCCGGGCAGCTCCAGGTGGTAGTCTTTTTGGGTTTCGTCCAAGAACGTGCCGTGTTTGGCTTCCTGGTTCCATAAAAAGGGATGGCTATAGCTGTGGCTGGCCATTTCGACATGCGGCAACCGAAACATCCGCCGTGCAATGTCCTCTAGTTGGGTGCTGTATTGTGGGTAGAGGCCGTGTGCGGCAATCTCTCCTTCAATCACCGACATGGTGTGCGGGATACGGTATTTTTCCAGCACATCCTTGAGCAGTACTTCTGAAGAGAAGGGGCTGCCTGCCATTTCGGCTCTGGATGGAAAGCCATCGCCATCAATGTGGGCCATCAGCAAGCGGCGGCCATTTTCGGTGGTCACATCTGGCACTGGCATGGGGGGCAAACGCAGTGCCTGCGTTAAGAAAGTGAAGGGGTCAATCACCCAACGTTGCTGGTCTGTGCCAGGAAGAGTCACCAAAACGAAAGGATCGAGCACAAAGCCACCCCAAGGCATGATGGCACCCGCCACAGCCCGTTGCCCACGCTGGTCCTGTAGCTCCAACAAGGGCGTAGCCTGTGCGCTCCATTTGTTGGTAATGCGTACTGGCTCATATTCCCGGCCTGGCATCGGGGGGGCGATTTCAAAACCCATCATGGGGTGCTGGCGTATCGTTTGCAATGTGCCCTGCATCCCCAAGTCACCCACTTGCAGCCCCAACTGTTCTGTCCAGCTGCGGTCGGGCAGAAAGCCAAAATCATCAATCAGTGCCAATGGCATTCCTTCGCCAGCACGGGCCAGTAGCCAACGGCTCAACTCCTTGCCTTTGGTGGCAGGCAAAAAGCCCGAGAACCAAGTCACTACCCCCGCATAGCGATCCCGATAAATGCCTTGGGGCAAAGGCTGCCTCGTATCGGCATACTCCACCAAATAGCCCATGTGGTTGAGGGGCATTTGCAGGTAGCGGTGGGCGTTGGTGTAGTTGAGCGCAACAGTCTCGCCGCCGTTATAAAGAACCAAAACACGCCGGGGCTGGAATTCGATATTGCCCACACCAATGGTGTGCAATTGGCTGTCACCCACCCAAGGAATGAACCCCAGCGCCTCAATTTGGCTGGCTGTGGCACGGGCCAAGGAGCGGTTGTGGGGTGGCACATAATCAATCACCAGCACCGGAATTCCATGTTGTTGCCGGATGGTTTGCAACTGGCCTAGCAACCATTCGCGACTGGCCGCCGGAACTTCCTCATAACGCTTTTGACCAGCATTCCAGCCACGGAACAACGACTCGGCGGCCACCATCTCAATTTTGTCGCGCACCCGAGGCACGATTTCAAAACCGCGATTCAAAATCAGTCGGATGCCCGGAAAGCGCCGGTGCAGCGTTTCAATGACCCGTACCAACCCGGCCTGCTGGGCCGCTTCATCAAACTGGGCGGCTAGGCGATAAGAGTCCAGTGTGTCCAGAAAGAACCCTCGGTAACCGCGCTCCCACAAAGGAGCCACCACCCGGTTGGCAAAAAACTCGGGCCAGTCTGCAGGCGTTTGGTCTAGCACCTCTGACTGCCAGTCACCATTGCGTGCCAGCTTCCAGGTTGTTGGAATGTCTGGGTAGTAGCGGCGTGAAGGCTGCACCTCTGCTACCGACACATAGGCATACAACTGGCTGCCGCTGCGCTGGTACAGCAGCGGGTCGTGGCCGTGGTCAGGCTCTACCACCACGATGTCAAACACTTTCAGATCGGCCAAGGGTGCCGCGCCGTAATGCAAGGCCACCGCAGGCAAAGCATGGACAGACACGGACAACAGACTGCCCAGAACCCACAGCAGCAGAGGAAAGAATTTAGACATGGTGGGTGTAACCAAAAACATGTAATGCACAAAACACCAAAAACGTAACAAGGTGTTTTTAAATTGAATTATAGTGATAGTCTATCTAAAGCAGATATTCATTAGTTCATATTGCCGTTGTGGTGGGGGCTGCAAAATATCAAGCTCTTTTGCCATGAGGGTCGCCCTGTGTTGGGGCACTTTCCAAAGGATGCAAGGGCATGATTTTGGTGACTGGTGGTGCCGGTTTTATCGGCTCGCATACCTGTGTGGCACTGGCGGCTGCGGGTTTTCCTTTTCTTATTCTGGACAATTTCAGTAACAGTCGCCGCTCAGTGTTGGAGCGCATGGGCCGCATTATCGGTACAGAGCCAGTCTGTATCGAAGGTGACGTGTGTGATGCGGCCTTGCTGGCCCGTATCTTGGCACAGTACCCGATTCAGGCGGTGATCCACTTTGCCGCACTGAAGGCGGTGGGTGAGTCCGTCGCTGCCCCCTTGCGTTACTACCAGAACAATGTGGCTGGCACCATCACCTTACTGCAAGCCATGCGGCAGGCAGGGGTGCGTAACTTGGTGTTTTCATCTTCGGCCACGGTGTATGGTGAGCCGGCGAGTGTGCCTATTCGCGAGAATTTTCCGTTGTCGGCCACCAACCCTTACGGTTGGAGCAAACTGATGATGGAGCAAGTGCTGGCTGATGTGGATGCGGCAGAGCCGGGGCAGTGGTGCATTGCGCGTTTGCGTTACTTCAACCCTGTGGGGGCGCACGAGAGCGGCTTGATTGGCGAAGACCCGCAAGATGTACCGGGCAATTTATTGCCCTATGTGGCCCAAGTGGCCGCTGGTCAGCGCAGTGGTCTTTGCATTTATGGCAACGATTACCCCACTCCTGATGGCACTGGGGTGCGTGATTACATCCATGTGATGGATTTGGCCCAAGGCCATGTGGCAGCCTTGCGTTATTTACAGCAACATCCCGGCCTGCTCACGGTCAATTTGGGCACAGGCCGTCCAGTGTCCGTGCTAGAAATGGTGCGTCGCTTTGAGCAGGCCAGTGGCCGCCCCATTCCCTACCAAATAGTAGGCCGCCGTCCCGGTGATGTGGCCCAATGTTGGGCCGACCCTTCGTTGGCGGCGCACCTGTTGGGGTGGCAGGCCCAGCATGGCATTGAACGCATGTGCCAAGATGCTTGGCGTTGGCAGAATGGTGTGGCCCGCAGTTTGTCTTAGCCGCGTGGTATCTTCCTTGGCTTGTTCTCCATTGCTACATTTACTGCGCCATGCTTGCCAAACGCATCATCCCCTGCCTTGACGTGACCGGAGGCCGTGTCGTCAAGGGCGTCAATTTTGTTGAACTGCGCGATGCGGGCGATCCCGTCGAGATCGCCGCACGATACAACGCCCAAGGGGCCGACGAGCTGACTTTTCTTGACATCACCGCTACCAGTGATGGTCGCGACCTGATCCTCCACATCATTGAGGCCGTGGCTAGCCAAGTTTTTATCCCGCTGACTGTGGGTGGGGGCGTGCGCACCGTAGAAGATGTCCGCCGCCTGCTCAATGCCGGGGCTGACAAGGTCAGTTTTAATTCGGCAGCCATTGCCAACCCCGATGTCATCAGTGCCGCTTCTGGCAAATATGGCGCCCAGTGCATTGTGGTGGCAATTGACGCCAAGCGCCGCACCCCGCAGGACGAAGCCCGCCTAGGCACCAATGGCCAAGCGGTAGGTGCGGGCTGGGATGTATACAGCCACGGTGGGCGCAAAAACACCGGTCTTGATGCAGTGCAATGGGCCGCCGAGATGGCCCGGCGTGGCGCTGGCGAGATTTTGCTGACCAGTATGGATCGCGATGGCACCAAGGCTGGATTCGATCTGGCCTTGACACGCACCGTGAGCGACACTGTGGCCGTACCCGTCATCGCCTCTGGGGGGGTGGGTAACTTGGATCACTTGGCCGATGGTGTGCAGCAAGGCGCTGCCGATGCGGTGCTGGCGGCCAGCATTTTTCACTATGGTGAATACACCGTGCAACAGGCCAAACAGCACATGGCGGTGCGTGGTATTCCGGTGCGTTTGTAATCTAATCGTTCACAATGGGTGCCATGAACTGGATAGAGCAAGTCAAATGGGATGCGCAGGGCTTGGTACCTGTGATTGCACAAGAGCAGGGCACTGGTGATGTGCTCATGTTTGCTTGGATGAATCGAGAGGCTCTGCAAAAGACCGCTGAATTGGGCCGAGCTGTCTATTTCAGCCGGTCACGCGGCAAGTTGTGGTTTAAGGGCGAAGAGTCTGGCCATGTGCAAATGGTGCACGACATTCGCATCGACTGTGACAACGATGTCATTTTGCTGCAAGTCACACAGCAAGGCCATGAACCGGGCATTGCCTGCCACACTGGGCGGCACAGTTGTTTCTACAGTGTGCTGCGTGAGGGGCAGTGGCAGCCGGTCGATCCGGTGCTCAAAGACCCCCAATCGATCTACCAATAAAGAAAGGTTGCTTGCATGTCTGCTGCTGATACGTCGATAGAGGGGGCACTGGCCCGTCTGGCGGTAGTGATTGAGAGCCGCAAGCCTGCCCAAGGCGGCAACCCCGAGAAAAGTTATGTGGCCCGTCTGTTGCACAAAGGCCCAGATGCGTTTCTGAAAAAGATTGGTGAAGAGGCCACCGAGGTGGTGATGGCCGCCAAAGATGTAGACCACGGGGCTGACAAGGCCAAGCTGCTGTATGAAGTGGCTGATCTCTGGTTTCATTCCATGATTGCGTTGGCCCACTATGGGTTGGAGCCTGCCGATGTGGTGGCCGAACTCGAACGCCGTGAGGGCACCAGTGGTTTAGAGGAAAAAGCCCAGCGTCAGGCCACACCATGAGCGATATCTTGGATGTGCAAAGCAACGAAGAAAAAGCCCGTGGCCTGATGGCTTGGGGTTGGGTCAGCTACCTCCTGCATCTGGTGGTGGCGGTGGGGGCCGTCATTCCGGGGGCGCAGCCCGGTGCGGCCTTGTTAGTGATTGCACTCATCATTGATTTGGTCAAAAAAGGGGACGCCGAAGGGACTTGGCAGGCCAGTCATTTTTCTTGGCGCATTCGTACTGTGCTGTGGGCCGGGGTGCTCTATGTGCTCACGTCCCCACTGTGGTTGCTGTTCGTCTTTCCTGGCTGGATTGCATGGGCGCTGATCTCGTTATGGTTTCTCTACCGAATAGTGCGCGGCATGGTGGCGATGAACAAGGGGCAAGAGCTGTATGCCTGAAAGCAGCAACCCGGCCCCGCGCTTGAGCCTGGCTTTGCAAGGAGGGGGGCCACATGGTGCCTTGACCTGGGGGGTGTTAGATGCCTTGCTCGAAGACGGCCAGATTGAGCTAGACAGTATCAGTGGTACTAGCGCCGGCGCCATGAATGCTGTGGCTGTGGCCTACGGCTTTGCCCAAGCAGCACAACAGTACCAAGATCCGCAAGATGTGCGCCAAGCGGGTGCCGATTTGGCCCGCGCTACCCTGACGCGCCTGTGGGAAGGCACTGGCGCTTTGGGCAATTTGGCTTGGGGGGCACCGCTGTCGCAGGTGTTTCCAGGTTTGGCCATGATGACGCCTTGGCTGGCACCTGCACAGGCCAATCCTTTGGATATCAATCCGTTGCGCCAGCTGTTAGAACGTGAGGTCGATTTCGAACTGTTGGCTACTTCTGAAGCTGCACCTCGGGTGTTTGTGTGTGCCACCAACGTGCGCACTGGGCAGGGCGAGATATTTTCCGGCCACCGCCTGACTGCGGATGCTGTCATGGCCTCGGCCTGCCTGCCGTTGATCTTCAAAGCCGTTGAGATTGATGGCGAAGCCTATTGGGATGGCTGCTATTCGGGCAACCCACCACTTTACCCACTGATTTACAGTGCCCAAAGCAGCGATATTTTGTTGGTACAGATCAACCCGGTAGAGCATCTGCGGGTGCCTGCCACAGTGCCCGAAATCACTGATCGTGTCAACGAGATCACCTTCAATGCCGGTTTGCTGGCCGAACTGCGCTCTCTGGAGTTTGCCCGCAGGTTGCGCGCTGAAGGCAAGATTGACACCGGACATTTCAAAGAGGTTCACATGCACCGCATTGATGGTGGTGCCGTGCTGGCCGACTTTGGCATGGCCAGCAAAACACGCGCTGATCTGGGCTTTATGCGTCAGCTGTTTGCGCTGGGCCGCACGGTGGGCCTGCGGTGGTTGCAAGACCATCGTTCTGACATTGGTGTGCGTTCCAGCTTTCAGTTGGCACGGGCCATCTGAAAAGATTCACCGTCTCCTCAGAGAGTTTTATGCACGATTCCAATTGCCTTTTCTGCAAAATTATTGCGGGTCAAATTCCATCACGCAAAGTCTACGAAGACGAAGAAATCTTTGCCTTTCATGACATTCACCCTTGGGCACCCGTACACTTTCTGATGGTGCCCAAGCTACACATTCCCTCTATGGCCCAAGTGCAGCCAGAGCATATCGGCCTGTTGGGGCGCATGATGGCACTGGCCCCACGCTTGGCATTAGAGCAAGGCTGCAACCCCTATCCCGAAGGAGGATTTCGCATGGTTGTCAACACTGGCCTTGAAGGTGGGCAGGAAATCCACCATCTGCATCTCCATGTCATGGGTGGCCCGCGTCCCTGGTTCAAGAAGGGCTGATACCCCCCTCTACAATGAACCGCATTCCTTAGGAGATTTTCATGGGTTCGTTTTCCATCTGGCACTGGTTGATTGTGCTGCTCATCGTCGTCATGGTGTTTGGCACCAAGAAGCTCAAGAACATCGGCTCCGATTTGGGTGGCGCTGTCAAGGGGTTCAAGGACGGCATGAAGGACGGCAGCACGGCAGCCGACAGCACTACCAGCCCATCTGCTGGGCAAGTGGCCAACCACACCGCCACCGACAAATCGACCATCGATGTCGAGGCTAAGCACAAAGGCTGAGTCTTTGGGATGGCATCGGCATGATTGATATTGGCTTTTCCAAACTGGCACTGATCGGTGCGGTGGCGTTGATCGTCATTGGGCCAGAGAAACTGCCGCGCGTGGCGCGGACGGTGGGCGCTCTGTTGGGCAAGGCACAGCGTTATGTGGCCGATGTCAAGGCCGAAGTCAACCGCTCGATGGAGCTGGATGAGCTGCGCAAGATGAAGGAGACCGTCGAGGGCGCAGCCCGCGAGGTAGAGCATTCCATCCACACCCAGACCCAAGCATTTGAGCAGGATTGGGCTGATGCCACCCGCTTCGATGCCTTGGGGGTGGACACCACTGCCAGCAGTGCAGTAGTGCCTGCCTATCGTCATCCTGGTAAAAACTGGCGACTCAAGCGCGGTACCATGCCCCAGTGGTACAAATCGCGCCACGGTGTACGCACCAAAGTACAGTCCGGTGCAGCGCGAGTAGCGCGCCACCGCCCTCCTAAATTTCGTTGATGCCGCAGCGCCCTGCGCGGCAGGGGCGGGCCTTATCTCCCGCAGTTTCTACACATGTCCGACCACTCACCCCAAGACGAACTCGCGGGCACCGAACAGCCCTTTGTGCAGCACCTGATGGAGCTGCGCGACCGCATGGTCAAGGCCTTGTTGGCCGTGCTGGTTGCGGCTGCCCTGTTGTTCTTTTTTCCTGGCCCCGGCACGCTGTATGACTGGCTGGCAGCACCCCTGGTAGCCCATTTGCCCAAAGGAGCTACGTTGATTGCCACCTCGGTGATTTCGCCCTTTATGGTGCCACTGAAAATACTACTGATGGCCGCTTTTTTGCTGGCGTTGCCGTTGGTGTTGTGGCAGGTGTGGGCTTTTGTGGCGCCAGGGTTGTACTCGCACGAGAAGAAGTTGGTGTTGCCTTTGGTCATCTCCAGCACCATCTTGTTCTTTATTGGGGTGGCGTTTTGCTACTTCTTCGTTTTTGGGCAGGTGTTTGCCTTTATCCAAGGCTTTGCGCCAAAAAGCATCACTGCCGCACCAGACATTGAGGCCTACCTGAGCTTTGTGTTGACCATGTTCTTGGCTTTTGGCCTGTCGTTTGAGGTGCCGATTGCTGTGGTGGTGTTGGCACGTATGGGGGTGGTCAGTGTAGAGAAACTTCGGGAGTTTCGGGGTTACTTTATTGTGCTGGCCTTTGTGATTGCCGCTATCGTTACGCCACCCGATGTAGTGTCACAGTTGGCACTGGCTATACCCATGTGCCTGCTCTATGAGTTGGGCATCTGGGCTGCACAGATTTTCATCCAGCACACCCAGGCGCCCTCTGAAAGTGACGATACGCCTGCGGCTTCTTCCTGATCAGCGGCGCAGTGCCCGTTGTGGGCGGGGGCGTATGCCAGGGGTCACGGCCAACTCCAGCATCCGGTCATTGCGTTGCACTTGGAAGCTCGCTGGCACACCCGGTTTGAGCGAGGCCACAGTAGCCAGCAGTGTGGGTACATTCGTAATAGCCTTGTCGCCCACCTGCACAATCACATCACCAGGGCGTATACCTGCCAGTGCCGCTGGCCCGTCTTGTAGCACCCCAGTCAATATCACCCCTTCACTGGCCTTGACACCAAAGGTTTCAGCCAGTTCGGGTGAAAGTTCGTTGGGTTCGACGCCAATCCAGCCCCGTGTGACCTGACCGTCCTTCACGATGCCATCCAGCACCATCTTGGCTGTGGACACCGGAATAGCAAAGCCGATCCCCATGCTGCCTCCTGAGCGTGAGTAAATGGCCGTATTGATGCCCAACAGATGGCCATTCACATCCACCAGTGCCCCACCAGAATTGCCAGGGTTGATGGCAGCATCGGTTTGGATGAAGTTCTCGAAAGTGTTGATACCCAGTTGGCTGCGGCCCAGCGCACTCACGATGCCGCTAGTGACTGTCTGGCCCACGCCAAATGGGTTGCCAATCGCCAGCACCTGATCACCCACCGCCAATTGGTCAGAGTTGCCCAACACAATCACTGGCAGTTTGTCCAATTCGATTTTGAGAATAGCCAGATCTGTTTCTGGGTCGGTACCAATGGTGCGGGCGCGGGCACGGCGACTGTCAGTGAGCGTCACATCGATCTCGTCAGCGCCCTCCACCACATGGTTGTTGGTCAAAATATAACCATCAGGGCTGATGATGACACCACTGCCCAACCCAGTCTGGGGTTGGCTTTGTTGATCCCCAAAAAAGAACTGGAACCATGGGTCGTTGCTGCGCGGGTGCCGCACGGCTGCCTTGCTGGTGTTGATGCTAACTACCGCCGGTGCGGCCTTACGGGCTGCGGGGCTGAAGCTGCCTGGTGCTGGACGGGCCGGATCGGTGACGGGGGCCTCAAACAAAGTCACGCCAGCACCAGAGCGTCTGGCTCCAGCGGTGAGCCAGTCTGGTTGCAGTGTGGCAACTACAAAATAGGCCGCGACAAACACCGTCACGGCTTGGGAAAAAATCAGCCAAAAGCGTTTCATGAAAAATCAGAACTAGATGGGCCTAAAAAGGCAGGTTGCCATTGTGAACCAGCTGGGATACTGCTGTCGTCGCCTATTGGCGCGACAATGGGCACATGAGCATTTTTCGCGATACCTTGCGGCAATCTCTGGATGTGCTGCTGCAACCCGAGCGTTTTAAAGACTATGGCCCCAATGGGTTACAAGTGGAGGGCAAGGCACAAATTGAACGCATCGTCAGTGGTGTCACTGCCAGCCGTGCCTTGATTGATGCAGCCATTGAGGCCCGAGCCGATGCCATTTTGGTTCACCATGGGCTGTTTTGGCGCGGTCAGGACGGCTGTATCACTGGCTGGATGAAGCAGCGTTTGCAACGTCTGCTGGCACATGACATCAACCTTTTTGCCTACCACTTGCCGCTGGATGCCCATCCAACATTGGGCAACAATGCCCAATTGGCTTGTGTGCTGGGTTTGCAGGGGCAAGCCTGTTTTGGCGATCAGTCACTGGGCTGGCTGGGGCAGCGCGAGGATGGCAGCCATTTTGCCAGTGCTCACGCTTTGGCGGCACAGGTAGAAGAAGCGTTGAACCGTCAGGTCACTGTAGTGGGGGATGTCTATAGCCCTATTCGCAAAATTGCCTGGTGCAGTGGCGGTGCCCAAGGCTTTTTTGAGGCCGCCATTGCTGCGGGCGCAGAAGCCTTTATCACTGGTGAAATCTCAGAACCTCAGATGCATTTGGCCCGCGAGTGTGGCGTGGCCTTTATTGCAGCCGGTCATCATGCCACTGAGCGTTATGGTGCCCCTGCGGTGGCTGCACAGTTGGCACAGCAGCATGGGCTGGATCATTACTTCATCGACATCGACAACCCCGCCTGAGTGGGCTTGAGCATGAATACCACCTCCGTTTCCTCTCGCGTTTGGGCCATCACCCAAGGCGATTCTGCCGGTATTGGCCCAGAAACCATTGCCAAAGCATTCCGTGATGTGCCTGAGCAACTCCAAGGTTGTTTTGTTGTGGGCGATGTCGCCACCCTGCGCCGAGCAGCCTCTTGTGTGCTGCGCCCTGGTCTGCCCACATTGCCTGTGGCCTTGATCACGCATCCAATGCAAGCCTTGGAGATGCCACCACGTTGTCTGCCAGTCTTGCAACTGCCGGGCCTGCCCGGCCCCCAAACTTTTGGGCGTATCAGTGCTGCGGCTGGACGGGCTGCTGCCGACAGTGTGCTGTGGGCAGCACAGGCGGCTCTGCGTGGTGAGATTGCTGGATTGATCACAGCACCTTTGCACAAAGAAGCACTCCATGCTGCTGGCGTCGATGTCCCTGGCCATACCGAACTGCTCCAAGCACAAGCGGCAACCCATGCGGGTGTTGCGTTGGCCCAGATGCCTGTGCGCATGATGCTAGCCAATGACGAATTGCGAACGGTGCTGGTCAGCATCCATGTGTCTTTGCGAGATGCCATTGCTGCCGTTACGTACGACAACGTGCTGCAAACCCTGTGCATCACCCACCACGCGCTGGCCCGTAGCTTAGGACGGGCACCTCGGATTGCGGTAGCAGGTCTCAACCCCCATGCTGGAGAAGGAGGGCTTTTTGGCCGTGAAGAAATCGACACCATTGTCCCTGCGATTGCTACAGCTTGTGCCCAAGGGATCAATGCCCACGGCCCGTTTGCACCCGACACCATCTTTATGCGCGCTCGTCAAACCCCGGCGCACCCTGGTGAATTTGATGTGGTGGTCGCCATGTACCATGACCAAGGCTTGATTCCTGTCAAGTATTTGGGCGTGGACAAGGGAGTCAATGTGACCTTGGGGCTACCACTGGTGCGTACTAGCCCAGACCACGGCACCGCCTTTGACATTGCTGGTCAAGGCATAGCAGATGCAAGCAGCCTGATCGCAGCAGTACAAATGGCCAAGCAACTGGGCTAAGGCCATCAGCGTTTGAGACTGTCCCGAATCTCCCGCAGCAGCACAATGTCTTCGGGGGTTGGTGGTGGCGCTGCTGGGGCCACGGGGGCAGATTCAGCATTGCGCTTGAGGCGGTTGATTTGCTTGACCATCATGAAAATGATGAAGGCCAAAATCAGAAAGTTCACGGCGACAGTGATGAAACTGCCATAGGCGAACACCGGCACCCCGGCTTTCTTGATGGCATCCAGCGTCATGGTGGTGCCTTCTGGTACTGTGCCCAGCACAAGAAACAAGTTGGAGAAATCCAATTTGCCAAACACCAAGCCCACCACGGGCATGATCAGATCGCCCACCACAGAATCCACAATCTTGCCAAAGGCGCCGCCAATAATCACGCCCACGGCCAGATCGATCACATTGCCTTTGATGGCAAACTCCCTAAATTCTTGCACCATTCCCATGAGTATTTCCTTTCTGATGACCAAAACTTGTAGGAAGGCTGCTCCACAAAGGCCGTAACCGCGAACGTCCAGACCGGGATACCCCTACGCACTCCGCTACAATTTGAGGCTAAACCCCCAATATAGCGATGTTCATCGAGGATTCCCATGAGTGACACTCCAATCGACTCCAGCAAGCGGACGTGGCTGATTGCGTCCGGCTGCGCGGGTGCGGTGGGCGGCGTGGCAACCGCCGTCCCCTTCGTGAGTACTTTTCAGCCCTCCGAAAAAGCCAAGGCAGCCGGTGCTGCGGTCGAGGTGGACATCTCCGCCCTCAAGCCCGGTGAAAAAATGACAGCCGAATGGCGCGGCAAGCCGGTATGGATCGTCAAACGTACCCCCGAGCAATTGGCTGATCTGCCCACCATTGATAGCCAGTTGGCCGACCCCAAGTCTGAGCGCAAGCCCAACGAGTTCACGCCAGTGTATGCCCGCAATGGCCACCGTTCCATCAAGCCCGAGATTTTTGTGGCTGTGGGCATTTGCACCCATCTGGGTTGCTCGCCGTCAGACAAGTTCGTTACGGGTGCCCAGCCTTCGTTGCCTGCCGATTGGAAGGGGGGCTTCCTGTGCCCCTGCCACGGTTCTACCTTCGATATGGCTGGTCGCGTGTTCAAGAATAAGCCCGCACCCGACAACCTCGAAGTGCCGCCCCACATGTACCTGTCAGACTCTAAGTTGCTGATCGGTGAAGACAAGAAGGCCTGAGGAATAACGACATGGCTCACGAATTCAAGGAAATTTCCCCCAACGCCTCGGGTGGTGCCAAGCTGGCCAACTGGTTTGAAAACCGGTTCCCCACAGCTTTTGATGCCTACCGGGTACACATGTCGGAGTATTACGCTCCGAAAAACTTCAATTTCTGGTACATCTTTGGCTCGCTGGCACTGCTGGTGCTGGTGATCCAGATCGTCACCGGCATTTTCTTGGTGATGCACTACAAGCCCGATGCGGATAAGGCATTTGCCTCGGTGGAGTACATCATGCGTGATGTGCCGTGGGGTTGGCTGATTCGCTACATGCACTCCACCGGTGCATCGGCCTTCTTTGTGGTGGTCTATCTGCACATGTTCCGTGGTCTGCTTTATGGCAGCTATCGCAAACCACGTGAGCTGGTCTGGGTGTTTGGCTGTGCCATCTTCTTGGCACTGATGGCCGAAGCCTTCATGGGTTACCTGCTGCCTTGGGGCCAGATGTCCTACTGGGGCGCTCAGGTGATTGTGAACCTGTTTGCCGCTGTGCCCTTTGTTGGCCCCGACTTGGCTTTGTTGATTCGTGGTGACTATGTGGTTTCTGACGCCACACTCAACCGCTTCTTCAGCTTCCACGTCATTGCTGTGCCCCTGGTGCTGCTGGGCTTGGTGGTGGCTCACTTGTTGGCCCTGCACGATGTGGGCTCGAACAACCCCGATGGCATCGAAATCAAAGGCCCCAAAGCCCCCAAAGATGCCAATGGCCACCCGCTCGATGGCGTTCCTTTCCATCCCTACTACACAGTGCATGATATTTTGGGCGTGTGCTTGTTCCTGATGGCCTTCACGGCAGTGATCTTCTTCGCCCCAGAATTTGGTGGCTATTTCTTGGAATACAACAACTTTATTCCTGCTGATCCGCTGCAAACTCCACTGCACATTGCCCCAGTGTGGTACTTCACGCCGTTCTACTCCATGCTGCGTGCTATCACCACTGAGATGATGTATGTGTTGATCGCTTCTGTAGTGTTGGGTGCCTTGCTGGCTGTGCTCAAGTGCAAGCTGCCCGCCTTTATCAAGGCTGGGATCATGGGTGCTGCTGTGGTCGTTGTCGCCATGATGTTGTCCATCGACGCCAAGTTCTGGGGTGTGGTGGTCATGGGTGGTGCTGTGGTGATTTTGTTTGGCCTGCCTTGGTTGGATCACAGCCCCGTCAAGTCGATTCGCTATCGTCCGAGCTGGCACAAGTATGTGTACGCTGTGTTCGTGGTCAACTTTGTGGTGCTGGCCTATTTGGGCGTGCAACCTCCCTCGCCAGTGGGTGAGCGTGTCTCGCAAGTGGGCACCCTGTTCTACTTCGGCTTCTTCTTGCTCATGCCTTGGTGGAGCCGTTTGGGCGAGCCCAAGCCCGTGCCCGACCGTGTCACCTTTACTCCACACTGAGCTGGAGACGAATACCATGAAGAAAATTATTCTTTCGTTCATCGCTGCTCTGGGTTTGGTAGCCGGTGCTGCCCAAGCGGCAGGCGGTGGTATGGCTTGGGATAAAGCGCCCAATCGCCTCAATGATCAGGGTGCATTGCAAAATGGTGCCAAGCTGTTCGTCAACTACTGTGTGGGCTGTCATTCTGCAGCGTTCATGCGCTACAACCGCCTGAATGACATTGGGTTGACCAATGAGCAGATCAAGGACAACATGTTGTTCACCACCGACAAAATTGGTGAAACCATGAAGGCCGCTATTGATCCCAAACAGGCCAAGGAATGGTTTGGTGCCAATCCACCTGATTTGACCGTGATTGCACGTTCGCGTGCGGGTGCTGGTGGCACAGGATCAGACTATCTGTATACCTTCTTGCGCACTTTCTACCGTGATGAGGCCAAGGCCACTGGTTGGAACAATCTGGCATTCCCCAACGTGGGCATGCCCCATGTGCTGTGGCAGTTGCAGGGTCAGCGCCGTGCCGTGTTTGAAGAGCAACAAAGCCACGGTCAGACAGTGCAAGTCCACAAAGGCTGGGAGCCCATCAGCCCTGGCAGCATGACGCCTGAACAGTACGATGAGGCCATTGGCGACTTGGTTGGCTACCTGCAATGGATGGGTGAGCCTGCTCAGAAGAAGCGTGTCAACCTTGGTATCTGGGTGTTGGCCTTCTTGGCATTGACCTCAGTGGCAGCCTGGAAGCTCAATGCTGCGTTCTGGAAAGACGTGAAATAAGCAGTGTCTGCCATGCCACGCTCTAGCAGCGTGGCGCCATCTTTTTCAGAGTGGGCGCACTATGCGTTCCACTCTTTTGATTTTTAGGAGTTCCTTGCCATGATGGTGCTTTATTCGGGTACAACCTGTCCTTTTTCCCACCGCTGCCGTTTTGTGTTGTTTGAAAAGGGCATGGATTTTGAAATCCGCGATGTCGACTTGTACAACAAGCCAGAAGACATCAATGTGATGAATCCCTATGGTCAGGTGCCCATTCTGGTGGAACGTGACCTGATTCTCTATGAGTCGAACATCATCAACGAATACATTGATGAGCGTTTTCCGCACCCACAACTCATGCCCGGCGATCCCGTGGATCGTGCCCGTGTACGCCTGTTTCTGCTCAACTTTGAGAAAGAGCTGTTCGTCCATGTGAACACGCTGGAATCTCGCGCAACCAAGGGCAACGAAAAGGCGATGGAAAAGGCCCGCGCCCATATCCGTGACCGTTTGACGCAACTGGCGCCCGTGTTCTTGAAGAACAAATACATGCTGGGCGAGAGCTTCTCGATGTTGGATGTAGCCATTGCACCGCTGCTCTGGCGCTTGGATTACTACGGCATTGAAATGAGCAAAAATGCCGCACCACTGCTCAAGTATGCCGAGCGCATCTTCTCACGTCCGGCTTACATTGAGGCACTGACGCCCTCGGAAAAGGTCATGCGCAAGTGAGTTCAGCGCACATCCACTCTCCATTGCCCACAGGTGCACTATGAACGCACAGGAACCCACTACCACACGCCCATACCTGATCCGTGCTTTGCACGAGTGGTGCATTGACAATGGGTTCACGCCCTATATTGCTGTGCGCGTTGACGCGTCAGTTCAGGTGCCGCGTGAATACGTTAAAGATGGTGAGATTGTGCTCAATGTGGGATTGGATGCCACCAGCGGTCTCTTGTTGGGCAATGACTATATTGAGTTCAAGGCCCGTTTTGGAGGCAAGGCCCGTGACATCATGGTGCCGGTAGGGCGTGTGGTGGCTATTTACGCGCGCGAGAATGGGCAGGGTATGGCGTTTCCTCCCCCTATGGACTTGGATGCCACAGAGGCTACCGAAGCCTTGGTGTCTATCTCCGAGGAGATGCCCGATACGGGTTTGGCGGGGCATCTGGCCGTCGATGCAGATCGTGTCATCCAGTTGGTATCCAGTGAGGCCACCCCATCGGAGGATTCGCCGCGTCCGCCAACGGGGGGGGGACGACCTGCCCTCAAGCGTGTGAAATAAAACGGATAATTTTTACTAGGCGCTTTTTTATTGCTATAATAAGAGCTTAGCCGGTTTAGCTCAGTTGGTAGAGCACCCGCCTTGTAAGCGGTAGGTCGTCAGTTCGAATCCGACAATCGGCACCAACATTAAAACCCACCTGTTCATTGCAACAGGTGGGGTTTTTTATGCCCATCGACCACCCCAGAACATGGGGTGGCAGGATGTCTATGTTGGCTAGACATCCTGTGTGCAGTGCCTTGCTTACAGCTTTACAGAGGCCATATAAGCATTGAAGCGTTGCTCAGAGAATTTTTCCCACAGCAACTGGTCGCGCTGGAAGGCGCGCATATCTTGGTGGATTTTCTTGAACTCGGGCGATTTGGCCTCGTGTTCGGCAAACACTTCCATCGATGCCTTGAAGCCCGCATCCAGCACCTCTTTGGAGAATGCCTTGAGTTGGGTTTTGGCGCCCACCAGCCGCTTGAGGGCTTGTGGGTTGAAGGCATCGTACTTGGAGCCCATGTCACGGGCAGCCACAATGGTGGCGGCATCCACAATGGCTTTGAACTCTGGGCTTAATGCCGCATAGGCCTTGGTGTTGACATAGAACTCCAGCTCGGCGCTGCCTTCCCACCAGCCAGGGTAGTAGTAAAACGGGGCCACCTTGTTGAAGCCCAGTTTTTCGTCATCGTAAGGGCCAACAAACTCGGTGGCGTCTAGGGTGCCTTTTTCCAGAGATTGGTAGACCTCACCTACGGGCATGTTCTGTGCCACCACCCCCAACTTTTGCATGGCTTCGCCGAACAGGCCGCCACCCAAGCGCATTTTGAGACCCTTGAGGTCAGCCACGGTTTTGATTTCTTTGCGGTACCAGCCGCCCATTTGGGTGCCGGTGTTGCCTGCGCTGTAGCTCTTGATGTTGTAACCTTCCAAGAAGGCATCCATCAGCTTGCGGCCGTTGCCATGATTTTTCCAGGCATCCATCTGGCGGGCGGTCAGGCCAAAAGGCACAGCGCAGCCGAATGCAAAGATGGGGTTCTTGCCGGTGTAGTAATAGGCTGCTGTTTGGGCCATTTCAATGGTGCCGTTTTGCAAACCATCGACCACGCCAAATGCAGGCATCAGTTCGCCAGCAGCATGTACAGACACTTCAAACTTGCCGCCCGACAAGGCTTTGACGGTCTTGGCAAACATTTCGGCGCTGCCGAAGATGGTGTCGAGCGACTTCGGGAAGCTCGATGCCAAACGCCAGCGCACGGTGGCTTGGGCATGTGCCGCAGGGGCGACACCAGCCGCCAGAACGCCAGCCATGCCAGCGTGTTTGATAAGGGAACGACGATCCATAGGAAGACTCCGAAAAGGACTGCAAAACCTGCCGTGGCAGGAACTTCTGGACTGCTGATAGGGATCGGCAGCAGCCTTTGATCGCCGCACGGGGGTAGGGTGTGCGGCGCTTGCACCAGCATAGCGAGGGGCCGGTGCCAGATTTTTCATGGGGGTTATGGGGTGGGGAGCTGAAAATGGCTACGCACCGCTTGTTCGATACCCAAGGCGTCCAGCCCCTGTAGGGCCAGTAGTTTGCTGGGGTCGCCGTGCTCAATGAAGACATCAGGCAAGCCCAGCGACAGCACGGGGCGCTGCACCTTGGCTGCAGCCAGAGCTTCTAGCACGGCACTGCCTGCGCCACCGGCAATGGCCCCTTCCTCTACCGTGATCAGCAGGTCATGCTCGGCAGCCACTTGGAGCAGCAGTGCTGTATCCAGGGGTTTGGCCCAGCGCATGTTGACTACCGTGGCATCCAATGCTTCAGCTGCTTGCAGTGCTGGATAGAGCAACGTGCCAAAAGCCAAAATGGCAATGCGTGGCATGCCCACCACGTCGCTGGTGGCTGCTTGGCTGCACTGGCGGCGGATTTCGCCTTTGCCAAAGGGCAGTGGCTCTAAATGGTGCAGTGGTGCAATGCCTGCACCCGCCCCACGCGGGTAGCGTACCGCGACTGGCTGGTTTTGCGCAAAAGCGGTGCTGAGCAGTTGGCGGCATTCGCGCTCATCGGCTGGGCAGGCCAGTGCCATATTGGGAATGCAGCGGATAAATGAAATATCGTAGGCTCCGGCATGGGTAGCACCATCGGCCCCCACCAAGCCGGCCCGGTCTAAAGCAAATACCACTGGCAGATTTTGTAACGCCACATCGTGGATCATCTGGTCATAAGCGCGTTGCAAGAAGGTGGAATAAATGGCCACCACTGGTTTGAGCCCTTCGCAAGCCAAACCGGCGGCAAAGGTAACGGCGTGCTGCTCGGCAATGCCCACATCGTAATAACGCTCAGGAAAGCGGCGATGGAATTCCACCATGCCCGAGCCTTCACGCATGGCTGGGGTGATGCCTACCAAGCGTTCATCTTGTGCGGCCATATCGCACAGCCATTCGCCAAATACCTGGGTGAAAGTGGGTTTGGGGGGGGTGGCAGGCTTGACCAAACCAACGCTAGGGTCAAACTTGCCCGGGCCGTGGTAGGCGATTGGGTCGGCTTCGGCCAGTTTGTAGCCTTGGCCTTTTCTGGTGACTACATGCAAAAATTGTGGGCCAGGCAGGCTTTTGATGTTCTCTAGCGTGGGAATCAACGAATCGAGGTCGTGACCATCGATGGGGCCAATGTAGTTGAAGCCAAACTTCTCAAACAGGGTGGCTGGCACCACCATGCCTTTGGCCTGTTGCTCTAGCCGTTTGGCCAGCTCTAGCAACGGGGGCGCATTTTTGAGCACGTTTTTACCTACGTTCTTGGCCTTGGCATAAAACTGGCCGCTCATCAGTTGTGCTAGGTAGCGGTTGAGCGCGCCCACGGGTGGGCTGATGCTCATGTCGTTATCGTTAAGCACTACCAGCAGTTTGCAGTCTTCTACGCCAGCGTTATTGAGCGCCTCAAAGGCCATGCCTGCTGTCATGGCACCATCGCCAATAATGGCGACGGCGTGGCGGTCTTCACCCTTACTGCGCGCAGCCAAAGCCATGCCCAAGGCGGCAGAAATACTGGTGCTGGAGTGTGCTGTGCCAAAGGTGTCGTACTCGCTCTCGGCACGTTGCGGAAAGCCACTCAGGCCGCCCAACTGACGCAGTGTAGACATGCGCTCGCGCCGTTCAGTCAGGATCTTGTGCGGGTAGGTTTGGTGGCCTACATCCCACACCAGCCGGTCGTGTGGGGTATTGAAAACCCGGTGCAGGGCAATGGTGAGTTCTACCGTGCCGAGGTTGGAGCTGAGATGGCCGCCGGTTTGTGCCACGCTGTCAATGACAAAGGCGCGCAGTTCAGTGGCCAGTGCCTTGAGTTCGGTGCGGGGCAGGCGGCGCAGATCGGCTGGGTTATTGACAGTCTGCAACAGGGGATAGGGCTTGGTGGGCATCTTGAAGGGCGGCTGGCTTGGGACGGGGACTTGCAGGTGCAGGTCAGTAGGCGCGATGGACGACTTTGTCGGCCAAGGCGGCCAAGGCACGGGTATCGGGCAGGCCACTGGCTTCTAGAGCTGCCAAGGCTTGTTGGTGCAGATCTTGGGCATGGCGTTGGGCGGATTCCAGACCCAGTAGCGACACATAGGTCGGCTTGTCTTGTGCGGCATCTTTCCCTGCTGTTTTGCCCAGTGTGGCCGCATCGGCGGTGACGTCTAGGATGTCATCTACTACTTGAAAGGCCAGCCCCAAGGCCGCTCCATATTGAGCCAAAGCGGCTAGGGCTGTGGCATTGGCTTGCCCACAGGTGGCCCCCATGAGCACGCTGCCTTCCAATAAGGCGCCTGTCTTGAGGCGGTGCATGTGGCGCAACTGATTTTCGTTGAGGGCGACCCCAACGCTAGCCAAGTCAATGGCTTGGCCTCCGGCCATGCCTTGGGCACCAGCGGCGCGTGCCAGCACACTGCACAAACGGGCTTGGATGTTATGGGGGATGGCACTATTTTCGGGCACTAGAAGCTCAAAGGCCAAGGCTTGCAGTGCATCACCGGCCAGCAGGGCTTGGGCTTGACCAAATTGCACATGCACTGTGGGTTTACCTCGGCGCAGCACATCGTTGTCCATGCAGGGCATATCGTCATGCACCAAAGAATAGGCATGGATCAATTCAACCGCACACGCGGCGCGCAGCGCAGCTTCATCACAACTGCTGTGCAGAGAGGCATCGGCGCCATCAGCACTGGCGACGGCGTGGCGGGCGGCTAACACCAGCAGTGGCCGCAGGCGTTTGCCACCATCGAGCACTGCGTAGCGCATGGCTTCGCCCAGGCCCGCAGGGGCACCTTGGCCTACCCAGACCGACAAGACTTGCTCAATCCGCAGCAGATGGCCCTGTATCCAGTCTGCAATATCAAAGGGGGTGACCATTTTTGGGCTCATGCAAGCACCTGTGTGCAGTAGTAGGCAGCTTGGTGTGGTTGTGCCCCCTCCGGCTGCGCTTGTTCTGCCAGCACTGCCTGTGGGCAGGCCGGGGCGGCGGTCTTGGGTGTGGGCATGGGGACGGGTCCGCAAAAGTCTGAAACCTTCAATTTTAGGCCGATACCAGCTGGCAATACACGCATGGCCCCTGCGGGAATCCTATACGGCAATAACCCCACGTCCTATAATCCCATTCCCTGCAAGCCGGCGTCCTGCCGGTTTATTTTTTTCTCACCCGCGCCTCGTGCGCACCTCCCTGTGGGGAGTCTTTAGGTCAGGTCATCCATGTCTGATTTAAGTCTTCGACTGCAGCAGGCTGCAAGCCAACTACCAGTTTCAAGCTACTTTGACGAGGCGCTGTTCCAGCGCGAGTTGGAGCTTATCTTCCAGCGCGGGCCCCGCTATGTGGGGCACCAATTGGCAGTACCCAACGTGGGCGATTATTACGCCCTTCCTCAAGAAGGCGAGGGCCGTGCTTTGGTGCGCAATGCCCAAGGGCAAGTGGAGCTGGTCTCAAACATTTGTCGCCACCGCCAAGCCGTGATGTTGCAGGGGCGCGGCACGCTGCAAGGCCAAGGCAAGGGTTATGCGGGTGGCAATATTGTTTGCCCGTTGCACCGCTGGACTTACAGCCCCAGTGGCAGTTTGTTGGGTGCGCCCCATTTTCCGCAAGACCCCGGCTTGGACTTGAAGAATTACCCCCTGCGCGAGTGGAACGGTCTGTTGTTTGAAGACAATGGCCGTGACATTGCTGCTGATCTGGCCGGTATGGGGCCACGGGCTGAACTCAGCTTTGAGGGCTTTGCACTCGACCGGGTAGAACTGCACGAGTGCAACTACAACTGGAAGACGTTTATCGAGGTCTACCTAGAGGATTACCACGTTGGCCCCTTCCACCCCGGTTTGGGCAATTTTGTCACCTGTGATGACTTGCGCTGGGAGTTCAGCAAAGAGTACTCGGTGCAAACGGTGGGGGTGGCTTCTACGTTTGGCCATTCCGGCTCGGATGTGTACCAAAAGTGGAAAGAGGTGTTGCTGCAATACCGCGAAGGCAAACTGCCCGAGCGTGGTGCTATCTGGCTCACTTATTACCCCCACATCATGGTGGAGTGGTATCCGCATGTGCTGACGGTTTCTACCTTGCACCCTATCAGCCCGACCAAGACGCTGAACATGGTGGAGTTTTACTACCCCGAAGAGATCGTGGCTTTTGAGCGCGAATTCGTCGAGGCCCAGCAGGCCGCCTATATGGAAACCTGCATTGAAGACGATGAAATTGGCGAACGCATGGACGCAGGTCGTAAAGCCCTGTTGGCCCGTGGCGATAACGAGGTTGGCCCTTACCAAAGCCCCATGGAAGATGGTATGCAGCATTTCCATGAGTGGTACCGTGCCACTGTGGGCGCGGCGGTTCCCCAACGCTAACGCTTTTTTGGGCCCCTGAGTGCTATAGCTGCCAGTGCTGTTTGATCAGCACTGGCAGCTATTTTGCCTTTGACACTTATTTTTTTGGGATTCCATGCAAGCTCTTTGGATGGTGCTGGCCGCTTTTTTGTTTGCCAGCATGAGTGTGTGCATCAAGCTGGCCTCGGTCTACTTCAATGCGGCGGAACTGGTGTTTTACCGGGGGCTGATTGGCATTGGTATTTTGTGGCTGCTGGCGCGATCGCAACAGGTGGTGTTGCGCACCAGCTACCCGTGGATGCACGCTTGGCGCAGTTTGGTGGGGGTTGCGGCAATGGGGGCTTGGTTTTATGCCATTGGCCAATTGCCACTGGCAACAGCCATGACGCTCAACTATATGAGCAGCGTCTGGATTGCGGCATTTTTTGTCGGGGGGGCTTTGCTGGCGTGGCGGCCTTCGCCTGCCACACCGCTACCTGCGCTGCAAGGCCCATTGGTGTTGACGGTACTGGCCGGTTTTGCTGGTGTGGTGATGGTGTTGCGCCCCAGTCTAGACCAGAACCAGATGTTTGCCGGAGTGGTGGGGCTGTTGTCGGGCATGTCAGCGGCTTTTGCGTATTTGCAGGTGGTGACACTTTCCAGAGTGGGGGAGCCTGAGACGCGAACCGTGTTTTTCTTTGCCATCGGTTCTACCTTGGCCGGTGGTTTGGCCACGTTGGTGATGGGGGTGTCCGATTGGCCTGGCTGGCCTGCATGGTGGTTGCTGCCCATTGGCTTGCTGGCCTCTGGCGGTCAACTGTGCATGACGCGGGCTTATGCCAGTGCCAAGACCGAGCGTGGTACGTTGGTGGTGGCCAATTTGCAGTATTCAGGCATTGTGTTTGCGGCGCTTTATGGCATGGCTTTGTTTGGGGATCAAATTCCGCTGCTGGGTTGGGCGGGCATGGCCCTGATCATTGGCAGCGGCATTGCTGCCACCGTGCTGCGTGCCCGTGCTGCCCCTGGAGCACCTGCCCAAGAAGAGTAGCCAGCGCATCTTGTGCAGTTCTTATCCCATGATTTTTACTTTGCTGTGTGTTTGCCATGTATTCCACTTTGATCTCTGCCTCTGAATTGCGTGTATTGATAGACCGTGGCACGCCACCGCTGTTGTTTGATGCCAGTTTTGACTTGGCCGACCCGAGTGCCGGTGCTTTGCAGTACCAACAAGAGCATGTGCCGGGAGCCTTGTATGCCCATCTGGATCATGATCTGAGTGCCCAAGCCGATGACTTGCCTGCCTCAGGAGGGCGCCACCCGTTGCCCAGCCGTGAGCGATTGGCGCAATGGTTGTCCGCACAGGGGCTGGAGAATGGTCGTCAGGTGGTGGTGTATGACCGTAACAGTTGTGCCTTTGCTGGACGTTTGTGGTGGATGCTGCAATGGGTTGGGCATGGGGCTGTGGCTGTGTTGGATGGTGGGCTGACCGCTTGGAAAGCCGCAGGCGGGGCGCTGGAGTCTGGCCCGGTTCAGCCATCTGTGGTGCCTTCTGCTTTTCGCCTGGAGTCCTCCTTGCGCTCTTGGGTGGATGTGGCGCAGGTGCTGGCGGCGCTGGGCCAGCCCGCCCAAACGCTGGTAGATGCTCGTATGCCTGCCCGCTATCGTGGTGAATTTGAGCCGCTAGACCCTGTGGCTGGCCATATTCCGGGGGCTTTGAACCGTCCGTTCACCGATAACTTTGGCACTGATGGCTGCTTTAAGCCCGCCGCAGTGTTGCGTGCGGAGTGGGAGGCTTTGCTGGCGGGGCGTGATCCGGCCAGCGTGGTACACCACTGCGGCAGTGGCGTGACGGCCAATCCCAACATGCTGGCGATGGAGTGGGCAGGTCTCGGAAAAACCACACTTTTTGCTGGCAGTTGGAGCGAATGGTGCAGCGACGCTAGTCGTCCTGTAGCACATGGGGCGGCCTAAAGGGCAGAAAAGCTTGTTGCAGTGCAGCAGGTAGTGCAGGGGCTGTGGATGCTGCACGGTTTGTAAGGCAAATTCCTACATGGTGGCGCGTTTGTCTGACATGCAGTACCGACAAAGCCCGACTTAATTTCTGATTGGCATGTCTTCACAATCCATTTCAACGGTTCACCCATTGGCGTGGCCTGAAAACCCCGACCGAACTGAAAGGATTGCACCATGACCAACGAACAACTTCTTGCCGAAATTCGCGAAGCCAACCTGACCTATCTGATGTTGGCTCAGACCTTGATTCG
The DNA here is from genome assembly GCF_042652905.1 of Giesbergeria sinuosa. Classification (NCBI taxonomy): domain Bacteria; kingdom Pseudomonadati; phylum Pseudomonadota; class Betaproteobacteria; order Burkholderiales; family Comamonadaceae; genus Giesbergeria; species Giesbergeria sinuosa. The sequence goes on from NZ_JBHSHJ010000006.1 coordinate 170,985, forward strand.
CCAAGACAAGGCTGAAGCTGTTTTCCGTCTGGGCATTAACGAAGAGGCTGCCGATATTCTGGCATCCCTGTCGGCAGCGCAAGTGATGAAACTGGCCTCCCGAAACACCCTTCTTTGCAGCTTCCGTGTGGATGACAACTTGGTCTGGAGCTTGTTGACCAACCATAACACCCCCAAGAAGGTGGGCAACGAAGCCACCAACACCCTGCACGCCAACATTTTGATGGCCAGCCGCGTGTCGGAAGTTTTGTAAGCCTTTTTTGTCACCTTGCCCGCACCTGATTGGAGACTTCACCATGACTGCTACATCCGCCGACCAAAGCACTGCCAAGGCTGCCAAAACTGCTACCAAGAGCGTGCTCAACGAATCCAAGCAGATTGAGCGTGCTGCCATGCTGATTGCCATGGGGGCTCGGATGCAGGTGCTGGAGTCAGAAACCACCTTGTCGTATGAGCGTTTGATTCGTCTGTACAAAGAAGTGGCGGGCAAGTCCCCCTCCAAAGGTCAGTTGCCTTTCTCGACCGATTGGTTTCTGACCTGGCAAGAAAACATCCATAGCTCGCTGTTTTTGAATATCTACGAATACCTGTCTAAGGGGATTGACTTAGATCCGGTGGATCAGCTCACCAAGGCCTATCGCCTCTATACCGAACAGATTGAAATGGCCCAGGTGGAGCCACTGTTGTCTTTTACCCGCGCTTGGCGTCTGGTGAAGTTTGTGGATGCAGGCATGTTGACCCGTACCAAATGTGCTCAGTGCGGTGGTCAGTTTGTGACCGAGTTGTATGAAAACCGCCACTACACCTGTGGTTTGTGCAACCCCCCAGCCCGTGCTGGCAAGAGCAAAGCCGCTGGTTCGCTGATGCTGCACTGAGTCCTGACAGATCGCCATCAAAAACCCGGCCAGCCTTGTATAGGCTGCCGGGTTTTTGCATGGGATGCCGGTTGGTTTAAAGGTAGGCCAGACCAATATGGGCCAACCCTACGAGGTTGACCGTGCTGGCATTGAGATCGGTGTTGGCTGCCAAAGCCAACATCTGTGCTTGGGTGACTTCGCCGTTGTCCAGCATGGTGGTAAAGGTTGCTTGTGCGGTGGCATCGGGTGCGCTGCCGACCACATTTTTGTACACCGCCTTGACAAAATCGCTGTGGCTGACGTTGTTAAACACACCGGTATTGACCACAACCTGCGCTACCTCTTGGAGGCTCAGACCTTGGTCAAACAAGTCCAGCCCCACTCCAACCACGGTAGGGGTGAGGGCGTTGAGCCCGGCGGCAGCGTTGATCAACAGTGCCGTTTTGCCTGCATTGCCATTGAGGTCGTAGGCATACTGTCCATCGGCAAAGTGCAGCCGACCTGCATCGGTGACAGTCTCGCTGCTGTGCAGGCCGTCAATTTGGGTCACTGTCAGTGTTTTGTTGGTGTTGAGTTTGACACCATAGTCGAGCCGGTTGCCGCTGTAGTTGGCTATGGCCACGCCATAGGCATTGCTGCCAAGGGTGTGGCTGGTGGGGGTCAGGGTGGCGGCTGGGGTGTAGCGATCAGCACCGTAGATAGACAGCAGGTAGGGGTACGGAAAGTTTTGGTAGCTGGCACCGTTGAGGGTGAAGTTGGCCGTTTGTGTGTTTTCGATGGCGTCGATCACGTCCATGCCATCAATGACTTTGCCAAACACGGCGTAGCCAGGTTTGTCGGCGCTTTGGTAGTTCAGCCCAGCGTTGTCTACTGTGTTGATAAAAAATTGCGATGTGGCCGAGTCTGGTGCCAAGGTGCGGGCCATAGCGATGGTGCCCCGGTCGTTTTCGAGGCCATTGTTGGACTCCAGTGCAATGGGCTCGCGTGTGGTCTTGAATTGCAGTGAGCGATTCATGCCACCACCTTGCACCACGAATTGGTCAATGACCCGATGAAACAGCGTGCCATCGTAAAAGTTGGCATCAACGTAGGCCAAGAAATTAGCCACCGTGGCGGGTGCTTCGGTGGGGTACAGCTCGATGGTGAAGGGGCCGTAGCTGGTGTTGATCAAAACCTGTGGAGGGGTGGAAGTGGTCATGGCATGGGCACAAAAGTCAAAAAACGGCGCAGTCTAATCGACACCGCCAGCGATGGCCTTGCTACGAGCGGGCGTGCAACAACATGCGCACGTTGTCGTCCATCGGCAGGGTGTAGTCGGCAGCAGCCATGACCAGATTACCCACTGGATGCACCAGCTTGAGACTGACATAGACTGAACGCAGCGAGGCGGCATAGGTGCCTATCAGTACTGCTTGGGCATCATGGCGCTGGCTGACTTCGTGCAGTTCACGCGAGAGCAGCAACTCCCCTTGGTTGGGTTCTATGACCAGGTTGTCGCGCAGTCGGGGCTCTACCACCAGCACACCGCGCTGCACCAGTTGCCCGGCCAACTGTTCAGAGAGGGTGCGGCCCAGGCGTGAGGATTCAGCGAGCCGGTCTATGCTGACCAAGGTGCCCACCAAAATAGGGCGGGTGGGGTCGAGGTTGATCCTTTGCAACAGGGTGTCGATGGCTTTGGCGTTGGTTTCTACCAGATCAGCGCGCACGGGGGCTGCATCGCCATAGTAGTAACGGGCGCAGCCAGGCAGGGCTGCGGCGGTGGCAAGCAGGGCCAGGGCGGCGGTACGGCGCTTCATGGGGCTACCACCCGCCAAGTTTTGATGGGGGTAGGGGCCGGTGGTGGCGCAGGCGGCGCATACAGGAAGGCATCGTCGGGGTCGAGGTAGTAGATGTCGGCGGTGCGGGTCAGGTAACGTTGGCCGCTCTCTAGTGAAGTGCTGATGAGCACTTCGGTGCGTGTGGGCCATGGCCCCATGTTTTGGTGGTGTGGGGCAGTGGGGGCTGGCAGGTGGCTGCCGCCGGTGCCTTCACCGATCTCGGGGCCAGTGCGCCCCGGCGCGGGGGGCTGCCAATTGCGCAGCACAGAGACGCCCGGTGACAGGGGGGTGGCAGAACCTGCCAACAAGCTGCCTATGGGGGCACCGTGGGCTACCAGTTGGGCATCTACATGCAGCACCACACTGGTGGGTTCGGTGGATACGGTGATGTCTTTGTCCAACAGGCGTGTGAGCAGCAGTTTGTGAAAGCTGGTGCTGAATTCGGAGGACTGGCTGGTTTTGATCGACAGCGGATATTCGCCAGGGGGCCATTCGCTGATTTTGTAGGCGATGCGTTCGGCCACGTCATTGGCGAGCACATCCCAATGGTGGATAGCCATTGCTTTTTTCTGACCACTGGGCGCATGCCGCTCCAGATGGGGTAAATCGGCCACGGTGCCGCAGCCGACCAGCGCAGCAGCAGCCAGCAGCGGCAAAAGAAGATGGTGCATGGTGCGCCGGATGGAGTGGGACTGGGCTTGCATAAGTTGTGATGGTAGCGGGCCATTCTGGGGGCTAATCGGAGAATCAGCCGTTGATTCGCCATGTTCTTTGGCGCTGCGTGTAGCAGCGCCCTGCACTCTCGCAGCACAATGGCCCCCATGACTGCGCCCGCCTCCCCTTCTGTTGAACCTTTGCCCTCACCATCTGCTGCCGTGGTGGCAGCGACACCGGCGACTGCACCGCCACCGTTTGATTTGGCGCGGCTGGCTTTGGTATGGCTGGCTTTTTTGTCCACAGTGGCTATGCTGCATTGGGCCAGTGCAGTGTGCATTCCGATTGTGCTCAGTTTGCTGCTGACCTGTGCTTTGCAACCAGCTGTTCAGTATTTATGGCAACGCTGGCGTGTGCCGCGTGCGCTCAGTGCGGCTGCTTTGTTGCTGGCGCTGGTGGCCGGGCTGGCGGGCACCAGTTGGTCTTTGAGCGATGGTGCCTCGCAATTGGTGGATGCCTTGCCGGTGGCCACCAAGAAGGTGCGCGATCAGTTGCGGGCCTACAGCCGAGCGGGCAGTACCAGCACCTTGGCCACAGTGCAAAAAGCTGCCACCCAGATTGAACAGGCGACTCAAGACAACGGGGTGCCTGCTACACGCCGGGGGGTGCAAAGGGTCGTGGTCGAGCGGCCACCGTTCAATGTGCGCGACTATGTATGGCCGGGGACGCTGGGGTTGGTGTCGGGGCTGGCGCAGTTGGCAGCGGTGGTTTTTTTGAGCTTTTTTTTGCTGGCCTCGGGGGATTTGCTGCGGCGCAAATTGCTGTGCATTGTGGGGCCGCAAGTGCAGACGCATCAGATCACCTTGGATATGGCCGACGAGATCAATACCCAGGTGCGCCGCTATTTGCTGGTGCAGTTGTGGACAAGTGCTTTGGTCGGGGTGGCTACGGGGCTGGCTTATTGGGCGCTGGGCTTGCAGCAGGCCGCGGTGTGGGGCGTGGCGGCAGCGGTGCTCAATTTGGTGCCCTATGTGGGCTCTTTGGTGGTAACGGGCGGCTCGGCCTTGGTGGCTTTTCTGCAATTTGGCACACCCAACATGGCGCTGGCGGTGGGTGGGGCTTCTTTGTTCATTCACACCCTGGTGGGCAATTTGCTAACCCCTTGGCTGACCAGTCGCACTAGCAGCCTCAATCCTGTGGCCGTGTTTGCGGGCGTGATGGCATGGGGTTGGCTGTGGGGTGTATGGGGCTTATTGTTGGGGATTCCGATTTTGATTGCTGTTAAGGCTGTGTGTGACCGGGTGGCGGCCTTGCGCCCCGTGGGGGAGTTGTTGGGTAATTGACGTGTGCGGCAAGTCGGACGTTTTCAGCGCACAATCGTTGTTTCACGTTTTTGCTGCCATTTACCCATGAAATTCCAAGGCTCCTCGAACTATGTGGCTACCCAAGACCTGATGCTGGCCGTGAATGCGGCTATCAAGCTGCAGCGCCCGCTGTTGGTCAAAGGGGAGCCGGGCACCGGCAAGACCATGCTGGCTGAGGAGGTGTCGCAGGCACTGAACATGCCTTTGCTGCAATGGCACATCAAATCGACCACCAAGGCGCAGCAGGGTTTGTATGAATACGATGCCGTGAGTCGCCTGCGTGATTCGCAATTGGGCGATGCCGACAGCAGCGAGCGTGTCCAAGACATCCGCAACTACATTGTCAAGGGCGTGCTGTGGCAGGCGTTTATGGCTGAGCAGCCAGTGGCGTTGCTGATTGACGAGATCGACAAGGCGGATATTGAATTTCCCAACGACTTGCTGCGCGAACTCGACCGCATGGAGTTTTACTGCTACGAGACGCGCGAGATGATCCGTGCCAAACACCGGCCTTTGGTGTTTATCACTTCCAACAACGAAAAAGAATTGCCTGACGCCTTTTTGCGCCGCTGCTTTTTCCACTACATCAAGTTTCCAGAAGCGGAAACCATGCGCCGCATCGTGGATGTGCATTTTCCGACGCTCAAGAGCGAATTGCTGGCGGCGGCCATGAAGACGTTTTATGACGTGCGTGGCCTGCCCGGCCTGAAAAAGAAGCCATCGACCAGTGAGTTGATCGACTGGCTCAAACTGCTGGTGGCTGAAGATATTCCGTTGGAAGTGCTGCAAAGCGCCGATAACAAGGTCTCGGTACCCCCACTGGTGGGGGCTTTGCTCAAGAATGAGCAAGACGTGAGTTTGTTTGAAAAGCTGGTCTACATGAACCAGCGCAACCGCTGATAGTCTCTGGGGCAGGAGTGTCTAGCATGGCTTTTGTCGAACCTGTGACCTTGCAACAGGGGGGCGTGCGCTTGGAGCCTCTCACGTTAGCCCATGAGGCGGGCCTGCGGCAAGCGGCTGCTGATGGCGATTTGTGGAACCTGCGCGTCACCTCAGTGCCTGCGCCCGATGCCACCAGAGCCTACATTGAGACCGCGTTGGCCGCACACGAGCAGGGGCACCGTTTTGCCTTTGCCGTGATCGACACCACCACGGGCCGGGTGCTGGGTAGCACCAGCTACCACGACATTGTGCCCGCCGTGCGCCGGGTAGAGATTGGCTACACCTGGTATGCGCAAAGTGTGCAGCGCAGCCATGTGAATACCACGGCCAAGCTGCTGTTGTTGGCCCATGCTTTTGATACTTTGGGCTGCCCAGTAGTGGGTTGGCGCACCGACAACCTCAACTTGGCATCGCAACGGGCCATTGAGCGCCTAGGGGCCACAAAAGACGGTGTGATACGCCGCCAGGCGCTGCGCCGCGATGGCACGATTCGCGATACGGTGATGTACAGCATGACGGCGGAGGAGTGGCCGCAGGTGCGGGAACGTTTGGTGGAGAAACTGCGGCAATATGCTGCTACAGCGCCCACATTGAGTGGGGCCGAATTCATCGACTAACTACCCGTGGTGGCGGATTGGCCTGATGCTGGTAACGGATAACGCGTGAGAATTTGTACGGGTGCCGGGCTTGCCATTGGAAAACTGGCTGAAATGTGAACAAAGAAATGCAACCTGAATAAGAAATATGGCAAAAAACGACACCAACACCAGCAGCGATCATCTAGGCTTTGAAGCTGAACTTTTCAAAACCGCCGACAAACTGCGCGGCAATATGGAGCCATCGGACTACAAGCACGTCGCGCTTGGGTTGATTTTCCTAAAGTACATCTCAGATGCCTTCGAAGCCAAACACAAAGCTTTATTAGCTGAAGACGCACAGGCGGCTGAAGACAAAGACGAATACCTAGCAGACAACGTGTTTTGGGTGCCCAAAGAGGCCCGTTGGTCACATCTACAAGCGAACGCTAAACTTTCTATCATTGGCACCTTGATTGATGATGCCATGCGCGCCATTGAGAAGGACAACGAGTCACTCAAAGGCGTACTTGCTAAAGACTACGCTCGCCCCGCCCTGAATAAAGTGATGCTGGGTGAGCTGATTGACCTGATCTCTGGTATTGCGCTGCATGAAGAAGGCGACCGTTCCAAAGACATCCTCGGGCGCGTGTACGAGTATTTTTTGGGCCAGTTTGCCGGAGCAGAGGGCAAGCGCGGCGGCGAGTTCTACACCCCACGTTCTGTGGTGCGTGTGTTGGTAGAAATGCTCGAACCATACTCAGGCCGGGTGTACGACCCGTGCTGCGGTTCGGGCGGGATGTTTGTGCAATCGGAAAAGTTTGTGCAAGAGCACGGCGGACGCGTTGGCGATATTGCCATTTACGGGCAGGAGTCGAATTACACGACTTGGCGGCTGGCCAAGATGAACTTGGCCGTGCGCGGTATCGACTCGGATATCCGCTGGAACAACGAGGGGAGCTTCCACAAAGACGAATTGCGCGACCTCAAGGCCGACTTTATCCTCGCTAATCCGCCGTTTAACATTTCCGACTGGGGTGGCGACCGGCTGCGCGAAGATGTGCGCTGGAGGTTTGGCGTACCGCCCGTAGGCAATGCCAATTATGCGTGGTTGCAGCACATCTACCACCACTTGACCCCCAATGGCACGGCGGGGGTGGTGCTGGCTAACGGCTCGATGAGTTCCAACCAGTCCGGTGAGGGAGACATTCGCAAAGCCATGATTGAGGCCGACGTAGTCGATTGCATGGTGGCGCTGCCGGGGCAGCTTTTTTATTCCACACAGATTCCTGCTTGCCTGTGGTTTCTGGCCCGCAACAAGAACCCCGGCAGGGGACTGCGTGACCGGCGCGGGCAGGTGCTGTTGATCGATGCCCGCAAGCTGGGCGTTCTGATTGATCGCACCCGGCGCGAACTGACCGATGAGGAAATTCAGAAAATTGCCGACACCTACCATGCTTGGCGTGGGGAAGAAAATGCGGGGGAATATGCTGATGTGGCGGGTTTCTGTAAATCTGCTCCACTGGACGAAATTCGCAAGCATGGCCATGTATTGACACCGGGGCGCTATGTCGGGACTGAAGACCTCGTTAAGGACGATGAATCCTTCGAAGAACGGATGACTCGACTCACGACCAAACTAGGGGAACAGCTTGTGGAGTCAGCAGGCCTTCAAACCACGATGCGAGAGCAACTAAAGCTCCTTGGTTTCCCAATCGTGGAGCTTGAGCAATGAAGTTGTCCGATTTGGTCGATTTCAATCCAAAGCGTCCGCTCGGAAAGGGGGCTATTACTTCCTTCATTGAGATGGCAGATTTAGCCGAGGGAGAGCGAGACGTTTCAGCAATTGGCAACCGGATTTTTAACGGTGGCGGCAGTAAATTCAAGAACGGTGACACACTGTTCGCTCGGATTACTCCATGCCTCGAAAATGGAAAAACTGCAAAGGTAAGCGGTCTGCCCAGCAACGCCGTTGGTCATGGATCAACCGAATTTATCGTCATGGCTGCCAAAGACCCAAGTGTTGATGAAGATTTTGTCTATTACGTTGCAAGGCACCCCGAATTTCGAGCCTACGCCAAAGGGCGAATGGAAGGCACGTCCGGGCGACAAAGAGTTTCGTGGCAAGCCATTGCAAACTACGAAATTCCGGACTTTTCTAGCATTGAGCGGAAGAGGATTGGAAGTGTTTTGTCGTCGATTGATAACTGTGTTACCACTAACCGCCGAAGTAACGAAACGCTGGAGGAGATGGCTCGTACCCTGTTCAAAGCGTGGTTTGTGGACTTTGCCCCAGTGCGTGCCAAGATGGATGGTCGCTGGCAGCGCGGCCAATCGCTGCCCGGCCTACCTGCACACCTTTATGATATTTTTCCTGATCGGCTGGTGGAGTCGGAGTTGGGGGAGATTCCGGAGGGGTGGGAAAGTGTGCCAGCGAGCAGACTCATAAGTTTCAACCCTACTGAATCTCTGCGGAAGGGGATGGAAGCGCCCTATATCGAAATGGCTTCGCTATCGACTTCCGGATGCTGGCCTAAACCACCGGTAGCCCGGCCATTTGGTAGCGGGATGCGCTTTCGCAACGGCGACACGCTGCTGGCCCGTATCACGCCATGCTTGGAAAATGGCAAGACGGCGTTTGTGCAATGCTTGCCAGAAAAATCTGTGGGTTGGGGTTCTACCGAGTACATAGTGATGCGTACCAAGCCTCCGCTACCTTCTGAGTTTGGATATTTGCTTGCGCGAGATGATGCCTTTCGGGAACAGGCCATCCGGAGCATGACGGGCACGTCAGGCCGCCAGCGTGTTCAGGCCGACTCGGTGGCTGCATTCAAGTTAGCTTCACCGTCGAGTGATGAAGTGTGGAATAGTTTCTCTCGCACTGTTGCACCGCAGTTCAGAAGCATTAAAGCCAATGCTGAAGCGATTGGAAGCCTCGCTCAACTCCGAGACACCCTGCTACCCAAGCTCATTTCCGGTGAATTGCGCGTGCCGGATGCCGAGCGTATTGTCGGAGTGGCGGTATGACTATGGATTGGTGCCCCGGCATCCGCGAGGCCTGCGCACATTGGCGTGACGCACCGATGCTTCAACATACATTCGAGGCATTGCAAACAAGCCTCGATAGTGACAGCGATGCTGCCATTGATGCCGCCAAGGGACTGGTGGAGTGTGTTTGCCGGGTTGTGATCGACCAACTCGACGACCCGACGAAACCGCTAAAACCACGGGATGATGCCTCGATCAATGACTGGGTATCCGCAGCGACACGGGCGCTCAAACTGGGTGATATCCGGCATAGGAAATTTTCTGACCTCATCAAGCACCACAATGGCTTGGCCGATTCACTCCGTGTGCTGCGAAATGATGCTGGGCCGCTAAGCCACGGAAAAGATGGATTTATCCAGACCCTGACTGTTTATCACCGCCGCGCAGCTATTTTGGCAGCCGATGCCATCGTGGCCTTTTTGCACCATGCCTATTTGGAAGCACAGCTTAATCCGATGAACTCACGCGAGCCTTGGGAGTGGTTTGCGGCGGATAACGCATTGATCGACACCCATGTGGGCCTAGCGGTAGATGCCGAGGATAGCGACTCATCCACCCCTACCTTGCGTTTCCTGCTGCCAGACGGTGACGATCTGTCCATCAAGATCGAAGTCAGCCGTTTGCTTTACCAACTGGATCGTGGTGCCTATGTCGAAGCGTTGAACGCTGCACGCGGAGCACAAGTTCTCGTCGATCAATCCATAGAAGAACAAGGAGAAGCGTAATGGCGTTTCTGTCCGAGGCCGCCGTAGAGCAAGCACTACTGGATCAGTTACGTGTGCTCGGTTACTGCATCGAACGTGAGGAAGACATCGGCCCCGATGGACACCGGCCTGAGCGCGAGAGCCACGATGAGGTTGTGTTCAAAAAACGATTCGAGGCTGCCGTGGCCCGCCTCAATCCTAGCCTGCCATTAGAGGCCAGACAGGATGCAGTTCGCAAAGTAATGCAGTCTGAGCTGCCTTCACTGCTCGAAGAAAATCGCCGCCTGCACAAACTGATGACCGAAGGCGTGGACGTGGAGTATTACGCCGACGATGGCACGCTGGCTGCCAGTAAAGTCACACTGATTGATTTTGAGCAGCCAGAACAAAACGACTGGCTGGCTGTAGGTCAATTTGTGGTTATTGCAGGGAAAGTGAACCGACGGCCTGACGTGGTGGTGTTCGTCAACGGTCTGCCCCTTGCTGTTATCGAGTTAAAAGCGCCGGGCAGCGGTAATGCCACGTTGCTTGGAGCTTTTAACCAGCTGCAAACGTACAAGCAACAGATTCCGGCTTTGTTCCATACCAATGCTTTGTTGGTGACATCGGATGGAATCACCGCCCGCGTTGGCTCCCTTTCGGCTGATCTGGAGCGGTTCATGCCTTGGCGTACCACCGATGGCCAGGACGTTGTACCAAAAGGTACGCCCGAACTCTCCACCTTGATAGCGGGCGTGTTAGAGCACCGCCGCCTGCTCGATGTATTGCGCCATTTCACGGTTTTTGGCGAAACTGGATCGGGGTTGGCCAAGATTATTGCAGGCTATCACCAGTTTCACGCGGTCAATCGGGCTGTGGCATCTACTATTCGCGCCGCGCAGCCATCGCACGGCGTTGCTGAAGAACCGGCAGGGTATGGCTTGCCATCCGTCACATTGCAGCGCGAAGGAGACCGGCGTGCTGGGGTGATTTGGCACACCCAAGGTTCTGGCAAAAGCCTATTGATGGCTTTCTACGCGGGTCAGTTGGTTAAACACCCAGCAATGGCCAATCCAACGCTGCTGGTGCTAACCGACCGCAACGACTTGGACGATCAGCTTTTCTCGACCTTTTCCATGTGCCGCGACCTGATTCGGCAAACGCCAGTGCAGGCCGAGAGCCGAGAGCATTTACAAACTTTGCTTCATCGTGCCTCCGGTGGTGTCATCTTCACTACCCTGCAAAAGTTTGGTGAGATACAGGAAGCCCTCACCAGCCGTTCCAATGTGGTGGTGATTGCAGATGAAGCGCACCGCAGTCAATACGGCTTCAAGGCGAAGGTCGATGCCAAAACGGGCGCAATTTCTTACGGCTTTGCCAAATACCTGCGCGATGCTTTGCCGAACGCATCGTTTATCGGATTTACTGGCACGCCCATCGAGGCCGACGACGTTAACACACCAGCGGTGTTTGGCAACTACATTGATGTTTATGACATCAGCCGCGCTGTAGAAGATGGCGCAACCGTGCCCATTTACTACGAATCGCGCCTTGCACGTATTGAGCTTGACGAAGACGAAAAGCCCAAAATCGATGCCGAAGTGAATGAACTCACGGAGGATGATCCGGAAGTCGAGCAAGAGCGATTCAAAAAGAAGTGGTCAACGGTGGAGGCCTTGGTAGGCAGCGACAAGCGCCTTGCTTTGGTGGCTAAGGACATAGTGGCCCACTTTGAAGATCGTGTAGCGGCCCTAGATGGCAAAGCGATGGTGGTGTGCATGAGCCGCCGGATTTGCGTCAAGCTGTACGATGAGATTGTCAAATTGCGGCCTGATTGGCACAGTGCCGATGACAATGCGGGGGCGCTCAAGATTGTGATGACGGGGGCAGCTAGCGATCCGCCAGAGTGGCAACCCCACATTGGCAATAAAGCGCGGCGGGATTTGCTAGCCAAGCGTGCCCGTGACCCGAAAGACACACTCAAGTTGGTGATCGTGCGGGATATGTGGCTTACCGGTTTTGATGCGCCCTGTATGCACACGATGTACATAGACAAGCCCATGCAAGGACACGGCCTGATGCAAGCCATCGCCCGTGTAAACCGGGTGTTCCGCGACAAGCCTGCTGGGCTGATTGTGGACTACATTGGCATTGCGCAAAACCTCAAGTCGGCTCTAGGGCAGTATTCTAAGAACGACCAAGAAAACACCGGGGTTGACGAAGCGCAGGCCATCGCCGTGATGATGGAGAAGTACGAGGTGGTGCGGGATATGTACCACGGCTTCGACTATGTTTGCGCACTGACCGGAACGCCTCACGAGCGCCTAGTGATGATGGCGGGGGCTATCGAGTGGATTTTGAGTCTGCAACAGAAGCTGGCCGAGAAGGAAAGTACACCAGAAGGCAAGAAAAATGCCCATCGTCGATACCAAGATGCGGTGCTGGCGTTGTCCAAAGCGTTCGCCTTGGCATCTGCTTCCGATGAAGCTAAAAAAATCCGTGAGGAGGTTGGTTTCTTCCAAGCAATTCGTGCTGCACTGGTCAAAAGTGCTACCGGGTCAGGTGTCACGGCACAAGAACGCGAGCTGGCTATCCAGCAAATTGTGAGCCGCGCAGTAGTGTCCACCGAAATCATTGACATCCTGACCGCCGCTGGAATTAAAAGCCCGGATATCTCCATCCTATCCGACGAGTTTTTGGCTGAAGTTCAGCAGATGGAACGAAAGAACCTTGCGTTGGAAGCCTTGCGCAAGCTCATCAACGATGGCATCCGCTCACGCAGTAAGGCCAATGTGGTGCAGACCAAGGCTTTCTCGGAACGTCTGGAAGACGCTGTGGCGCGTTACCACGCCAACGCCATCACCACCGCCGAGGTACTGCAAGAGCTGATCGAACTGGCCAAAGACATCCGTTCTGCCCACCAACGGGGCGAAGAATCCGGACTGTCCGATGAAGAAATTGCTTTCTACGATGCGCTGGCTGAGAACGAAAGTGCTGTGCAGATGATGGGGGATGACAATCTTCGCTTGATTGCACACGAGTTGTTAGTCAGCTTGCGAGAAAACATCTCTGTGGATTGGGCGCATCGTGAATCAGCTAGAGCCCGAATGCGGGTGCTGGTAAAACGAATTTTGCGCAAGTATGGTTTTCCGCCAGATTTGCAGGATTCCGCAGTACAAACTGTATTGCAACAAGCAGAAGCTCTTTCGTCTAGTTGGAGTCAACATTGAAGCCTGAGCGGCGAAATTTACATAGCAGTGGTTCCTGTGTGAACACCCTTGGCTCAAAAAACCTGACGATGACATTCCGATGCTGATTGATTTCTTTTACACCCTGCGCGCCGCCAAACTCCCGGTATCGGTCAAAGAGCTGCTGGCCCTGCTCGAAGCCTTGCAGGCGGGCATTGTTGGCCCGAATTCTGAAGATGCTTGGAGCATTGATGATTTTTACCATCTGGCCCGCCTGACGCTGGTCAAGGACGAAAAGCACTTCGACAAGTTTGACCGCGCCTTTGCCGCCTATTTCAAGGGCGTGGAGTTGTTGGCCGATTTCAGCAAAGAAATCCCGGCCGATTGGCTACGCAAAGTGTTAGAGCGCGAACTCACGCCCGAGCAAAAGGCGGCCATCCAAAAGATGGACTGGGACGAGCTGATGGAGACGCTCAAAAAGCGCCTCGAAGAGCAAAAAGAACGCCACGAGGGCGGCAGCAAATGGATAGGCACGGGCGGCACCAGCCCGTTTGGTCACGGTGGTTACAACCCGCAGGGCATTCGCATTGGTGGTGCAGGCAAAAACAAAAGCGCCATCAAGGTTTGGGAGCAGCGTGCTTACCGCGACTACGATGACACCCAGGAGCTGGGCACGCGCAATATCAAAGTGGCTTTGCGCCGCCTGCGCAAGTTTGCCCGCCAAGGCCACGAACTGGAGTTAGACCTGCCCGACACCATCCGCAGCACCGCAGCCAATGCGGGCTGGCTGGACATCAAAATGGTGCCTGAGCGCCACAACAACGTCAAAGTGCTGCTGCTGATGGATGTGGGCGGCACGATGGATGATCATATCCAGCGGGTAGAAGAGCTGTTTTCTGCCGTGAAAACCGAGTTCAAGCATTTGGAGTTTTACTACTTCCACAACTGTGTCTACGATTTTGTCTGGAAGAACAACCGCCGCCGGTTTGCCGAAAAGTTTCCTACCTGGGACATCATTCGCAAGTACAACAAAGATTACAAACTGATCTTTGTGGGTGATGCCACCATGAGCCCTTATGAGATTTTGCAACCCGGTGGCAGTGTCGAATACACCAATGAAGAACCTGGGGCCGAATGGTTGCAACGCCTGACCCACGCCTTCCCGCATTTTGCGTGGATCAACCCAGAGCCACAGGGGGTATGGCAATACCGCCAAAGCATTGCGATAGTTCAGCAGTTGATGGGGGATCGCATGTTTCCGTTGTCTTTGCAGGGGCTAGAGCAGGCCATGCGCTTGTTGTCCAAGTAAATATAGTGCCAAGGTGATTGCCAGAACCATGTGGGGGCTGTTGCGAGGCTTGGCCCCAGTGGGCCGTTGGGTGCTGCTAGGCGTTGTGTTGTGTGCCGTGGCGGGTTGCAGCGGGCTGCCTGTGCGCAACCAAGAGCAGCACAACCAAGATGCACCCTCGCAGTCCTCGGCGGTGTCGGAGGTTGAGGCGTTTACCTTACAGGTGCGCAGCCCCAATGAAGAGGTGGCTGCTTATCTGGAAAAGCATCTGGAGTTACAGCGGTTTCGCACCCTGCCTGAATTGCAGGAGCGTGAGTGGTTGCGTTTGTTGGCCGCTGTTCCGGAGGATGCCCGCGAATTATTGGCTACGCTGGGCTATTTTGCCCCCACCATCGCAGTGGAGCGCACCTTGGCTCCCCATGCTGACGCACAGGCATTGCCACAGATCACTTTGACAGTAGAGCCTGGAGCAGCCACACAGATTGCGCAGGTACAAATTGACTTTGTTGGGGCCGTTGCTCAGGCCGAGCCTGCCAGCCCGCAAATAGCCCAGATACGCCAGTCTTGGAATCTGGCACCGGGTCAGCTTTTTACCCAAGCTGCTTGGGATGGGGCCAAAGCGTTGGGTTTGCGCAGTTTGCAGGCCCGACACTATCCGGCCGCTCGCATCGCGCACAGCCATGCACTGATCGATGCTGACCAGCACCGGGCCGATTTGTCGGTGCGCTATGACTCTGGCCCAGCCTATCGTTTTGGCACGCTGCAACTGCACGGACAACAGCGTTATGACCCCGAAGGTGCCCGCCGCATTGCCCGTTTGCCTATGGGGGCATCTTACGATCAGGCCCAATTGCTGGAAGCCCAGCAGCGGCTGGCCAGCAGTGGCTATTACGACACGGTGTTTTTGCGTCTGGATACCGATACGGCCACCCCCGAAGCCGCCCCAGTGGTGGCCCAGGTGCGTGAAGCACAGTTGCAGAAATGGGTGTTTGGTCTGGGGGTCTCTACCGATAGTGGTGCCCGCCTGCGCATTGACCACACCCACAATCGTCTGCCCGGGTTGGGTTGGCGTGCAGTGAGTAAGCTCTCGTTGGACCAACAAACCAAATTGCTGGCAACGCAATGGATGGATTTGCCCAATGAGCAGGGTTGGCGCTGGTTTGGTGGGGGGCAGGTGCAGCGTGAAGTCACAGGTAGTTACCAGGTGAACAGTGCCCGTTTGCAGGCAGGCCAGCGCCGTGATAGCGAACGCATCGACCGCAGTAATTACCTGCAATACGACTATGCCCATGCCCAAGGTACTGCTGCCCCACCCTCCAGTACCGCCTTGAGTGCAAACCATAGCTGGACGGGCCGCTACTTTGACAGCACCACTGCACCTGCTGCTGGATATGGTCTGGCTTGGGAGTTGGGGGTGGGCATGACGCTGCATCCGCAACGCGACCCTTTTGTGCGCCTGTTGGGGCGTTGGCTCGCGTTTGTGCCTTCGCAGGCAGTGACATTGCCCAGCGGTCGCAGCCGCCAGAGCCGTTGGGCCTTGCGTGCGGAGGGTGGGGCGGTACTGGCCCGCGAGGGTGCTTCATTGCCAGTGACACAATTGTTTCTGACAGGCGGCGACACCACCGTACGTGGTTATGGCTACCACCAGATTGGCGCCCGTACCGTGCTCCACCAACTGTATGGGGGCCGTTATTTGGCTGTGACCAGTGTGGAGTGGCAGCGCCCTATAGTGCTGAATGGGCAGTTCAGCGATTGGGAAAGTACCTTGTTTGCCGATGCGGGTGCAGTGGGCGATACCCCGCGTGCCATGCGTCTGCGTACCAGTGTGGGGGCAGGCGTGCGCTGGCGCAGCCCGGTGGGGCCATTGCAGGCCGATGTGGCTTATGGTGTGCAAGATCAGAGCGTGCGTTTGCATTTGCGCCTAGGGTTCAGTTTTTAGCCTGCAATGACCGATTCTTCCCCCGTGTCCGCTTCTGCTGCCGAGGTGGCCCTTCCCGTACCAGAGACACCCCCACCCACCAAGGGGCGTGGCTGGCGCTGGCTGGCTGGTGGACTGCTGGCATGGTGCATGGTAGTGTTCTCAGTAGGGTGGACAACATGGGTTTGGATGGGGACGGATACGGCTTTGTCCACAACGCTGGAGTGGGCCAGCCGTTGGTTGCCCGCAGGCCAACAACTGGAGTTGCGTGGTGTGCGTGGTTCTCTGCGCAAGGGTGGGCAGGTGGATTGGTTGCGCTGGCAGGGGCCGTCTTTGGCCGTGGAGGTGCGTGGTGTGGAGCTGCGTTGGCACTTGGCCTCCTTGTGGCAACGGCATGTGCAGGTCGATCAACTGCATGTTGCCGATGTACACATCACAGCGACCCCCGAAACAGATAAACCCCCGCCAGAGCCATTGCAAGCATTGCTGCTGCCCGTCACGGTGACATTGCCGTTTCAGATAGACCAGATCGTTTGGGCGGGTCACACCCGATTGGAGGCTGGCGCTTTAAGGGGACGCTACGTTTACGACGGCAGTGCCCACCAACTAGACATTGAACGCCTTGCCTTGGCGCAGGGCCAGTACAGCGCCCAGGCCCGTGTGCAGGCACAGGCTCCTATGGCCTTGAGGGCAGATGTGCAAGGGCAGGTAAAAAACCCGTTGCCTCAAACGGCCCAGCCCCTGACTGTAGCGGCCCAAGCCCATGTAGAGGGCACCTTAGCGACTGCAGCGGCTCGGTTGTCGTTGCAGGCCAGTTTGCGCCCTGTGGTGCCGGATGGGGCTACCACCACAGGCATGGGTGCGGAGGTGGCGGTGCAATTGGCACCGTGGGCCATCCAGCCCTTGCAGCAGTTACAGGCGGATGTGCAGTCGCTCAATCTGGCGGCGCTCTGGCCCCAGGCACCACAAACTGCTTTGCGTGGGCAGGTGCAGGTACTGCCCGTCAGCCCAGGGTGGACGATGGCAGTCCAGCTTCACAATGATGCGGCTGGCCCTTGGGATCGGCAGCGGCTACCTCTGAGCCAATTGGATGCGCAGGCCCACTACGACGGCAGCCAATGGCATTTGCCACAGGTGCTGGCGCAGGTGGGTACAGGTCGGGTGCAGGCACAAGGCCGTTATACCCCTAGCAGCCACATGGTACAGGGGAGTGTGCAGATGCAAAATCTCAACCCAGCCACTCTGCATGGGCAGTTGGACGCAGTGCCTTTGAATGGCTGGCTACGCGCCCAGAGTCAGGATGGTGTGGCAGTAGATTTCAGTGCCGATGTGCGTGCGGTGCCTGTGGTGTCTGCACGCAAGATGGTGAGGCTGCCGATTCAGCACATCCAAGCACAGGGGCGCTGGAAGGCTCCCACATTGGCGTTGCAGCGTTTGCAGGTAGATGCTTTGCAAGCGCGGTTGGAAGCGGATGGTTTGAGCCTCCTGTGGGGGCCAGCGCCTGTGGTGCGTGGCACCTTGGCGTTGACTGTGCCCGGCGCTCGGTTGCATGCCAGCGGGCTGCTGGGGGCGGCTCAGGGCAAGGGTGCCCTGGAAGCAGATGTGGCAGCAGCGGACCGATTGCTGCAATGGGTACAAGCCTTGCCCGGTGGTGCCACACTCTTGTCCCAGCAGCGGGTGCAGGGGCAGGCAAAGCTGGCACTCCACTGGCAAGGTGGTTGGGATGGTCTGTTGCACCGGCCAGTATCTCCTGCCCAAGCCACTCCTTTGCGTTGGGAGGCCACGCTGGCGGTGCCCACACTGCTGCTGGCACCACCTAGCAGCACCACAGAGAGATCCGCCCCTCGGCTGGAGTTGAGTGCTATACAGGCGCAGGCATCTGGCACAGCCTACAAGGCTACGCTGCGCTTGGATGCACAGGCTGGATGGGCACCGTACCGCGCCACCTTGCATAGCAGCATCCATGCGGAGCGTGGGGGTGGTGCTACCCCCAGTCCTTGGAAAGCCCAACTGGCTGCTTTGCAGTTGCAATTACAGCACCAAGACCAGTCTGGTGGCTGGCGCCTGAAACTCGATCAGGCACTGGAGGCGGTTTGGCATCCGTCCATCTCTCGGTCTGTGGCGGCTGTGTTGGATGTGGCAGCTGGTCAGGCCAGCATCACGGGGCCATTGCCTGGCACAGTGTCATTGCAATGGCAGCCACTGCAATGGCGTTGGGCAGAGTCGGGGGGGATGCAGTTGCAAACCCGTGGTCATTTGGCCGGTTTGCCTTTGGCTTGGGTAGATGCACTGGCCCCTGCCAAGGCGCCGATGCTGGCTGCGGCAGGCTTGGGCAGCCAATTGATGCTGGAGGCCGACTGGGATATTCAAACCCATCCCACCTTGCGCGCTCAATTGCAATTGCAACGCACACAAGGCGATTTGCATCTGCTGCATGATCAAGCTGCTGCCACGGCTGCTGGCTTGCGTGCAGCACGGCTCCGGCTGGAGGCGGTAGACGACAACCTGCGCGCCCAACTCGTGTGGGACAGTGCCCAAGCTGGTCAGGTACAGGTACAGGCCAGCACCCGGTTGCGGCAGCAGGATTCTGGCTGGGTCTGGCCTGAAGACGCCCCCGTGGCGGCCCATGTGCAGGCCCGGTTGCCCGATATGGGTGTTTGGTCAGTGTTGGCGCCTCCCGGTTGGCGCATCCACGGCACCTTAGATGCAGATGCCACCTTGTCGGGCAGCCGTCAAGCGCCCCGATGGCAGGGCCGAATCGATGCCGATCAACTGGCGCTGCGCTCACTGGTGGATGGTGTGGATTTGCAAGAAGGCCGTTTGCGCACCGTGCTGCGAGGTGATCGACTCGACATTACGGAGTGGTACTGGCGCGGAGGCAAGGGCAGTCAGGCCCGTATTGCGGGCTACAGCGGCAACCTGACCTCTGCACCGCGTGATCGGGGCAGTTTGCAAGGCAGCGGCAGTATTCGTTGGCACGATGCTGGCATTCACCTTGATTTGCAGGCCCAAGCACAAGCATTGCAGGTGTTGGTACGTGCTGACCGGCAGGCCAGCGTCTCTGGCACGGTGCGGGCGCAGTTGCAGCAGGGCCAGTTGGTGCTATGGGGCCAGTTGCAGGTAGACCGGGCCGCCATTTTGTTGCCCGATGCGTCGGCCCCCCGCTTGGGTGAAGATGTGGAGGTGCGCTCTACACACAGACGGCCCCAGATGACGGCCCGCCCTGCACCGTCTACTACTGTTCAGGCCCAAACTCCTAAGCCTATCGATATGGCAGTGACTGTGGATTTGGGACGTGATTTTGCACTGCAAGGCTATGGCCTGACCACCCGTTTGCGCGGGCAATTGGAACTGCGCAGCAGCCCAGTGCAGGGGATGCCTCCAAGGGTCACCGGTGAGGTGCAGACTGAACAGGGGCGCTACCGTGCTTGGGGGCAGATGCTTGATATAGAAACCGGCTTGTTACGCTTTAGTGGAGCACACGACAATCCGGCACTGGACATCTTGGCTATCCGTCCCAATATCAATGTGCGGGCTGGGGTGCAAGTCAGCGGGGTGGCGCAGGCACCTCGGGTGCGTTTGTATGCCGATCCCGAACTGACCGATGCCGAAAAACTGGCTTGGGTGGTGACGGGCCGCAGCAGTGCAGCCGGTGGTGCAGAAGCTGCTTTGCTACAGCAGGCTGCGTTGGCCTTGTTGGGAAAACAAGGGGTTGGCACAGGTGGGGTGGCCCGCAAATTGGGTTTGGATGAGATTGGATTCAAGGCACCTGATACGGGCAACGGAGCCAGTGCGGCAGCGATCACTTTAGGCAAGCGGCTGTCTAGCAAACTGTATGTGACCTATGAGCATGGCCTGTCGGGGGCCGTAGGCATGATTTCGGTTTTTTATGATCTGTCGCGCCGTCTGACTTTGCGGGGTCAGACAGGCACGCAAAGTGCGCTCGACATTATCTACACTGTGCGCCACGACTGATGGCAGTCTGCTACTGCTTACAATAGCGCACTGTACGCCTCCCCGTAGTTCAATGGATAGAACGAGTGCCTCCTAAGCGCTAAATACAGGTTCGATTCCTGTCGGGGGGGCCACGGCACTATTTCAGGCCGTTGCGCGCCATGTCAAAAGCCCCACCCCTCAGAGGGAGCAGGGCTTTTTTGTTGTCTCACATCACTTCATAGGGCACCATACCAGCTTACTTTTTTGTCGGTGGTTTTGTTGGTTCCTAAACACCAACAACCCACAGGCACCAACAAAGCACCAACAGAGGGGCGATGGTATGGCCCGGTGCGCGGGAAGCCCCGGAGTTCAGTCCGGGGTTGAGAGCAGGGATTAGCAATCCATAATCTACGTCATGGATTGCACCAAAACCCTGCGTCTGCGCATCAAAGACAAGCACGCCAAAGTGCTGGCGTTGATGGCGCGTGAGGTTAATCAGGTCTGGAATTTTTGCAACGAAACCAGCCACCGCGCCATCCGCGAGCGCCACCAATGGCTCTCGGGCTACGACCTGCAAAAGCTGACCAACGGTTTCAGCCAGTGCGATGGCATACACATCGGTTCGCCCACTGTGCAGCAAGTGTGTGAAGACTACGCCAAAGCGCGCAAGCAATTCAAAAAAGCCAAACTGCGCTGGCGCGTCTCCAACCCCCAGAGCAGCAAATACAGTCTGGGTTGGATTCCGTTCAAAGCGCCCGCTGTGCAATACAAGGCGGGGCAAATCGCTTTTGCGGGTCAGAAATTGAGCCTCTGGGACAGCTACGGTCTGGCAGACTACGAGTTGCGCGCTGGCAGCTTCAGCCAAGATACACGCGGGCGCTGGTACTTGAATGTGGTGGTGAAGGTGCAGGCCCAGGCCAGCGCGGGCACAGCCAGTGTCGGTATCGACTTGGGTGTGAAAGAGGCGGCGGTCACTTCTACTGGCGAACGCATCGAGGGGCGTTTTTACCGCAAGCTCGAATGCAAACTCGGTATTGCACAGCGGGCACACAAAAAACAGCGGGTGCGGGCCATCCATGCAAAAATTGCCAACCAGCGCAAAGACCTGCTACACAAATTCAGCACCGCAATGGTGAAACAAAACGCTGCCATCTTCGTGGGCGACGTAGCCAGCAGCAAGCTGGTCAAAACCAAGATGGCCAAGTCCACACTGGATGCGGGCTGGGCCATGCTCAAGACGATGTTGGAATACAAGAGCCATCAGGCCGGTGTCGTCTTTGAAGTAGTGAATGAAAGCTACACAACCCAGACTTGCTCGTGCTGCGGGGCCATTCCTGCCAGCAGTCCGAAAGGTAGAGCAGGTTTGCGAATAAGAGAGTGGAAGTGCAGCGACTGCGCAGCGGAACACGACCGCGATGTGAATGCAGCACGCAACATTCTCGCGGCGGGGCATCGCCGTCTAGCAGTAGGAATCCCCGTCCTTTAGGGCGGGGAGGATGTCAAAGCGATTATGTTTGTCTGCTGCTACCGGGTACAACTTCATAGCGCGCCGTGAAGGCGCGGTATTTTTTACGGCATCTGGCAGATGCCACAGGGCTTGGCGTAGCGCCAGGTCAGTGGGTGGCTGACGCTACTTGCAGGGCACCACGGCGAATCTGGTCACGCTCCAGTGATTCAAACAAGGCCTTGAAGTTGCCTTCGCCAAAACCTTCATCGGCCTTGCGCTGAATAAACTCGAAGAACACCGGCCCCAGCAGTGTTTGCGAGAAAATCTGCAACAGCAGGCGCTTCTCCCCGTTGGCCGTCGAACCGTCCAGCAAAATGCCGCGCGTCTGAAGTTCTGATACTGGTTCACCATGATGGGGCAAACGCTCCGACAGCATCTCGTAGTAAATATCGTTGGGGGCGCTCATCAACGGAATACCTGCCATTTGCAAGGCATCCACGCTCTTGAGCAGGTCATCGGTCTGCAAGGCAATGTGCTGGATACCTTCCCCATTGAACTGCATCAAAAACTCTTCAATCTGGCCGCCGATTTTACCCGCCTCTTCGTTGAGTGGAATGCGGATCAACCCGTCGGGGGCCGTCATGGCGCGGGAGGTTAGGCCGGTGTACTCGCCTTGGATGTCAAAGTAGCGAATCTCGCGGAAGTTGAAAATCTTTTCGTAAAACGCCCCCCAAAAAGCCATGCGGCCCTTGTAGACGTTGTGTGTGAGGTGGTCGATGCTGGTGAACCCGTGGCCTACGGGATGGCGATCGACCCCATCGATAAAGTCAAAATCAATGTCGTAGATGGACTTGCCGTCCTCATAGCGGTCAATCAGGTACAACGGCGCCCCACCAATCCCCTTGATCGCCGGCAGACGCAACTCCATCGGGCCCGTAGGGATTTCAATAGGTTGTGCGCCCATTTCTAGTGCCCGGGCATAGGCTTTGTGGGAGTCACGCACCCGAAAGGCCAGTCCGCAGGCACTGGGGCCATGCTCGGCAGCAAAATAGCCCGCCAGACTTTTGGGTTCGCGGTTGACGATAAAGTTGATATGGCCTTGCCGGTACAGCACCACATCTTTGGAGCGGTGGCGTGCCACCAACGTAAAGCCCATTTTTTCGAACAACGGCTCTAGTACGTTGGCGGTGGGGGAGGCGAATTCGACAAACTCGAATCCGCAAAGGCCCATAGGGTTGTCAAACAGGTCGGTCATGAGAGTGCAATCCAGAAATAAAGAACAAAAAGGCGGGTGTGCAATGTTTGTTCATCCCCGGTGGTGGCGCGCATGGCCGACCACGGGTGCTCTTGGCCAGGTGCATCCCAACGATGAGCACCTGAACCCGCAGGGGTTTATTCAGTTTCTGGATACCCACACTAGGCTCACACGGAGCGGCTGCGCGCCAGGGGGGGATTCTTGGCAAAATAGCGAGTAATACCTCGCATCAGTGCATCGGCCAATTGTTCTTGGTAGGATGCACTGCGCAGTTTGGCCTCCTCTTCTGGGTTGCTGATAAAAGCGGTCTCTACCAGTACGCTGGGGATGTCCGGGGCTTTGAGCACTGCAAAACCGGCCTGCTCTACGCGCGGTTTGTGCAACTTACCTACATTGCCGATTTCGCCCAGCAACACACTGCCGAGTTTGAGGCTGTCGTTGATTTGTGCAGTGGTGCTCATGTCCAGCAGGGCGCGCTGCACATGTTGGTCTTTCACCCGCACATTCACACCGCCGATCAAATCGGCCTGGTTTTCTTTATTGGCCAGCCAGCGCGCTGCTGTGCTGGAGGCAGCACCTTGGCTCAGGGCAAAGACACTGGCACCGCGGGCGTCTGGGTTGGTGAAGGCATCGGCATGGATACTCACAAACAGGTCGGCTTGCACCCGTTGTGCCTTTTGCACACGGGTGCCCAGTGGTACAAAAAAATCGCCATCGCGTGTCAGATAAGCCCGCATCGGATTGCCTGCTATGGTCGTGCGGTTGATGCGCTCACGCAGCAGATGGGCCACCCGCAGCACAATGTCTTTCTCGCGGGTGCCGTTGGGCCCAATGGCGCCGGGATCTTCACCACCATGACCAGGATCCAGCGCAATGATGATCAATCGGTCGGTTTGGCGATGGCTGGCGGTGGCGGGGCTGCTTTTGTTGGCTGGCGGTGGGGGCGGCGCAGGGCGTGTGTGGGCCGGAGGGGCTGGTTCGTCGTCGTGCTTGGCAATCAGATCGCCCAAAGGATCTACGGCCCCTGTTATGGGTTGGCCGTTGGTGGTGGCCGCTTTGGTTGCGGGTTTGCTGGCGGGTGGGTTTTGGGCCGACCTCGCATGCATGCTGGCCGAAGCGGTGGGGTCGCGCAGACGCTCGGCAATCAAGGCCTCCAGTGGGTCTACGGGGCTGGCTGGGTACAAATCGAGTACCAGCCGGTGTCCGTAGTCGGCTACGGGTGGCAGGGCAAACACCTGTGGTCGTGCTGCTTGTTTGAGGTCAATCACCAAGCGGACTACATCGGGTGCATTCTGGCCGACACGGATTCCTGCAATGTTCGGATCATCGGCACGCACCTTCGCGACCAGATCACGCAGTTGCGGGCTCAGCTCAATGCCTTCAATGTCTACCGCCAGTCGGGGTGGTGTGGTGATGAAAAACTGTTTGTTTTTGAGCCGGGTGTCTGACTCAATGGTCACGCGCGTGTAGTCTGCAGCGGGCCAGACGCGCACAGCCAAAATGCCTGCACCACGGGCTAACTGGCTTGCCCCCAGCAGCAGCACCAGACCACCACGCTGGAGCAGCGTGCGCCTATGGGTCAGTGGGGAGAGAGAGAGGTTCATGCCTGCAATCCTTGCAGCAACTGTTGTCCATGTACGGTATAGGCCTGCAGTGTGGCCTGCCGTGTTTCTTCGTCCAGGGCTTCTAGGGTGATAGCCACATCGGCCAGTGGCAGAACAGCTTGGGCTTTTTCTGGCCATTCGGCCAATTTCAGCCCTGGGCTGGCAAAAATGTCCCGAAAGCCAGCATCTTCCCATTCGCGGGGGTCATCAAAACGGTAAAAATCAAAATGCCAGATGGCTAAGCCTGCGGCTTGATGGGGTTCTACCACGGCGTAGGTGGGGCTTTTAATGCGTCCTTGCACGCCCAAAGCGCGCAACAAATGCCGCACTAGTGTGGTTTTGCCCGCACCCAATTCACCGTGCAGGGTGATAAAGGCATTGCCCAGCAATGGTTGGGCCGCTAGCCTTTGGGCAAAACGGGCCGTATCGTCTTCATGGTGCCATGTAACCACAGTAACAGGGGCTGTAGTTTCTACAATGGGGCAATGGTGGTTTGCAGCAGTCAACTCGTTCCTCAAATTCGGCTATGGGCGCGCGAATTGGGATTTTCCCAAATTGGCGTCGCGGGCGTGGATTTGTCCAGTGCAGAAACCGGGTTGCTACAGTGGCTGGCACAGGGGTTTCATGGTGAGATGCACTACATGGCCGCCCATGGTCTCAAGCGTGCCCGTCCTGCAGAGCTGGTGCCAGGCACCGTCAGTGTCATTACTGCACGCATGGACTATTTGCCCCGTACCGCGCCCGCAGGCTGGCAGTCCGTTGAGTTTGCCCGTTTGCAGCAACCTGCGCAAGGTATTGTCTCTATGTATGCCAGGGGTCGGGACTATCACAAGGTATTGCGATCGCGCTTGCAAAAGTTGGCCGAACGCTTGGCACAGCAGGTGGGGCCATTGGGGCACCGGGTCTTTACCGATTCGGCACCGGTGCTCGAGGCAGAACTAGCCGCCCGCAGCGGCCAAGGTTGGCGCGGCAAACACACGTTGCTGTTGAATCGACAGGCAGGCTCCCTGTTCTTTCTGGGGGAAATTTATGTGGATCTTGCCTTAGACCCCACAGAGCCCGTGAGCGCGCACTGTGGTCAGTGCATGGCCTGTATAGAGGCTTGCCCAACCCAAGCCATCGTGGCGCCTTATCGACTCGACGCCCGCCGCTGCATCTCTTACTTGACGATAGAACATGCTGGGCCTATTCCTGTAGAGCTGCGTCCCTTGCTGGGCAACCATGTGTATGGCTGTGACGATTGTCAATTGGTTTGCCCGTGGAACAAGTTTGCTCAACCTAGCATCCTGCCTGATTTTGATACCCGTGCGGTTTTGGCGGGCCAGCCACTGATTCACTTGTTTTCTTGGGATGAAGCCACCTTTTTGCGTCTCACCGAGGGGGGGCCGATCCGCCGCATCGGCCATGAGCGTTGGCTGCGTAACGTGGCTGTGTCTTTGGGCAATGCCTTGCGGGGCGCTGATGCCACGCAAGCCGTTGATTTATGCGCTGCCCTGCAAACCCGCAGTGCAGACGACAGCCCGCTAGTGCGCGAACATGTGGCCTGGGCGTTGGCACAGGCCGTAGGTAGGTAATTGCCCTGTTTACAAAGACATCTGCGCTTGAATTTCTCGGGCAATCGATTCCAGTGGTACGGCGCGCATCACTGCACCACGCTTGACGGCTTCTTTGGGCATACCGTACACAACGCAACTGCGCTCGTCCTGCCCCAGTGTCTGCGCCCCCACCTTGCGCATTTCTAGCAGCCCGGCAGCGCCATCGTCACCCATGCCCGTCATGATGACACCCAATGCGTTGGCGCCAGCACTTTTGGCTACCGAGCGAAACAGCACATCCACAGAGGGACGATGCCGGTTGACCAACGGGCCATCGACCACTTCGACAAAGTACTGTGCGCCGTTGCGGCGCAACAGCATGTGTTTACCCCCAGGGGCAATTAAAGCCCGCCCCGGCATGACGCGGTCATTGTTTTGCGCTTCCTTGACTTCTATTTGGCATAGGCCGTTGAGGCGGCTGGCAAACGCTGCCGTGAATTGTTCAGGCATGTGCTGCACAATCACGATACCAGGGCAAACACGGGGCAATGCCGTGAGCACCACCTCCAGTGCCTGTGTTCCTCCTGTAGAGGTGCCCAGTGCCACCACACGTTCTGTGGTCTGAATCATGGCGTGGCGTGCAGTGTCCACCGCAGGCAAGATAGCATCGGCAGTCAGCTTGTCCCTGGGTTGTAGTTTGCGCACATTGGCCCGCGCCGCCGCCTTGACGGCCGCTGTCAAGTCGTCACTGGCATCGGTGAGAAATTGCTTGAGCCCCAGCTTGGGCTTGGTGATGATGGACACCGCCCCTGCGGACAAGGCTGCCAAAGAGGTTTGGGTGCCCCTTTCCGTCAGGGTAGAGCAAATCACCACCGGCGTGGGGTGCTCTGCCATGATTTTTTTCAGAAAGGTGATGCCATCCATGCGTGGCATCTCAATGTCCAAGACGATGACATCGGGCCACTGGTTGGCCATGCGTGACATGGCCAAAATAGGATCAGCCACTGCGGCCAGCACCTGAATATCAGGGTCTGATTCCAGCAGAGCGGTCACGACTTGGCGGACGACGGCTGAGTCGTCTACGACAATAACTTTGATACGTTTCATGGCGGATGGGGGGGAAGCGAGGGCTTGACTTGGTGTGACCAGACATCCCCCGTGCTAACGTCAAAAATGATTTGCCGGTGGCCAATGCCAAACAGACTTTCTGAAACAATGGGGATGCCATGTGCCTGCAATAGTGTTCGGGCTGCTTCACCATTCTTGCGTCCGATGTGCATCAGACCCCGGCGCGTTTGTTTCGGGAACATATTGCCACCGCCAAAAATCTTGCTTTGACAGTGTTGGGGGTTGATGCCCGCTTGGGCCAGTTCGGCCAGCATCAGTTGCAGGGCTTCATCGCCATAGCGGGCGTCAAGTGTATGTACCCCGGTATCGATCAGGTGGCGGGTGGGCAGCAAAAAATGGGACATTGCCCCGAGGCGGCTGGCCGGATGCCACAGGGTGATGGATACGCAAGAGCCGAGCATCGTGCGTATCTGGTAGTTGGCATCCCCGACAAAATATTCCCCAGGCTTCAAAAAAATGTCGATCAGGTCGTTCAGGTGCGCCATGTCATGGGTTTTTGCGGTAAATCGATGGTGCCAACGTCTGGACGCTACGGGTGATGTCATTGAGGCTCTCGGAGTGGCCGATCAGAAAGTGCCCCCCAGGTTTGATGGCCGCAATCACGCGGGCTACCACCTCGCGTTTGGTGTCATCATTAAAGTAGATCATCACATTGCGCAAAAACACGATATCAAACAAGCCCAATGGGGGCAGAGGAGCATTGAGATTCAGTTGGCGGAAATGTACCTTCTGGCGCAGCCCGCGCTCAATGAGCAGCGTGCCTTGGTATTCCTGGGTGCCGCGCAAACAAAACCGGCGCAGATAGTCGATGGGGATATTGCGTGCCCGCTCCATAGGGTAATGGGCTTTGGTGGCCCCCTTTAGAACCCGGGTGCTAATGTCTGAGCCCACCACTTCCCAGGGTGTTTCAGTGCCCAAACTGTCGGCCAGTACCATTGCGATGCTATAGGCCTCCTCGCCGCTAGAGCTGGCGGCACTCCAGACCCGAAACATGGTGGTACGACCCCGAGCCGCCAACGCTTGGTGGCGCAGAAACTCAAAGTGTTTGGATTCCCGAAAAAAATAGGTTTCGTTGGTCGTGAGTAGATCAATCGCCGTTTGTAGTTCGGTGGGGTGGTGTCCGCTGTGTAGCAAACGAAAGTATTCGCTGTAAGTCTGGAGTTGATAGTGGCGCAATCGCTTAGACAGCCGTCCTGTGACCAAGGCTTTTTTTGACGCAGGCAAAGTAATGCCTGCCGAATCAAAAATGAAGCGTTGAAACAGCGCAAATTCTTGATCTGTCAGAACGGGTGTCATGCTGGCGTACGAACCGGCCAGGGCGCAGGCTTCAGGCACTCTGTGTGGGGGAGGCCAGCAAGGTATTGGTTGCTGCAGTGGTGGCCCGACCCATCGAGCCAATTTCGTCAATCGACAGTACCTCATTGACGTTGAGCAAAATCACAAAATGACCATTGACTTTGCCCATGCCTTCGATGAAGTCGGTGCGAATTTTGGCACCAAAGGCCGGTGGTGGCTCAATCTCGCTGCGAGGAATCTCTAGCACTGCATTGACGGCGTCCACCACCACACCCATATCGTGGCTCTCGTCTGCGGTTTTGACTTCCACAATCACAATACAGGTCTTTTTGCTGACAGCACCAGGTTTTTTGCCAAAGCGCACGGCCAAGTCCAGCACGGGCAATACCGCACCCCGCAGATTGATCACACCACGAATGCAATCGGGCATCATTGGCACTTCGGTCAAGCCGTTGTATTCAATGATTTCCTTGATGCACAGAATGCCGATGGCAAAAGGTTCACCATTGAGCAGAAACGTCAGATACTGCTGGTTTTCTTGGGCCGTCGTGCGGGCTGGTTTGGCCGGGGCTGGGGCGACTTGGTTCATGGCGCTGCCTTTCAGAACTTGGTGAACTTGCTTTCGTCAATTTCCGTATCGCTGGTGTCCAGCGTACCAGGGGCTGTGGAACCCGCCGATTCCATGAAGGCCTTGGCGGGCACAGCATTGCCCGGTTTGCGCCCGCTGGTTTTGCTGTGCGCTGCCCCCGCGGATACGGTGTGGGAGGCATGGGACACCGGTTTGTGTGCCAGATGGCCGCCGCCTTGGATTTTGAAAAAGGCCATGGTCTGCTGCAATTGCTCCACTTGGCCGCTCATCTCTTCGGCTGTAGCCGCCAACTCCTCCGAGCTGGACGCATTCTGTTGCGTGGTTTGGCTCAACTGGCTGATGGCCGAATTGATTTGCCCCGCCCCAGAAGATTGCTCCTCCGAGGCCGCCGTGATCTCTTGCACCA